>JAHYIR010000005.1 GCA_019429305.1 Candidatus Cloacimonadota bacterium | reverse complement strand
TCTTTGAGTTCAGTGGAGACAGATCCCACATGGAGCGGTTCTGCTAATGAAATAGTAGATATAGGAAGAAGCGGCTATGTCGGTATTGGTACTACTTACCCATCTCACAATCTCGATATAGACGGTTTGATCCGTATCAGGGGTGGTTTCACCGGCTGCAGGAAAAGTGTTAACCTCTGATAACCAAGGTGTCGGTAGTTGGGAAGAACTGGCTGCCATGACAGAAACAGACCCTACCTGGAGCGGAGATGCCAATACTACCGGAGTGATCAGTAGAACAGGTAATGTTGGTATCGGGACAGGGAACCCTTGGGCTCGACTACACGTTAATGATGCTAATTTTTTAGTAACCGGCTCTCATGGTGGTAGTCCGGTAATAAATCTTGGTGGTGGAACTAAAATGTTTTTCAATCCGCGTAAATCTGCTTTTAGAGCTGGATGGGCAGGTGGTGTGGAATGGGATGACGCCAACATCGGTGAGTACTCTATGGCTGTAGGGTATATTGCTGAAGCGAGTGGGGCATTCTCATTATCTTTAGGACAAGCCACAGTAGCAAACAATACAAATGCGGTTGCCATGGGTATTGGGACTACTGCCAGTGGAATGCGCTCAACAGCGATCGGAGATCTGACAACTGCCAGCGGTACTGCTTCCACGGCTATGGGAAGTTCTACTGTAGCTTCCGGAGAACGCTCTACTGCTATGGGGTTTCAAACTTTAGCAGAAGGAACATATTCAACAGCTATGGGATCATTTACATCTGCCGAGGGATATGCATCAACAGCAATAGGAGAAAATACAATAGCAAGTGGAGAGTGCTCAGTGGCTATGGGACAAGGAACAGAAGCAAGCGGCTTTTATTCCATGACAACGGGATTTGAGACAGTAGCAAGCGGAGCAGTGTCCACAGCAATGGGGGTATTTTCCAGAGCTACCGGTAACTATTCTTACGCTATAAATTTAGATACCGAAGTAGGACCTGAAGTCCCTGACCATACCTTCCAGATATCGGGTGCTTTAAAAACCATCATCAGTGATGGTGATGTCGGAATCGGAACAAGCTCTCCCCTCGAGAAAATGCACATTGAGGGAGCTAATTTTTTATCAACCGGAACATTTGCCATTAGTCCTGAATTAAATGTCGCCAATGCAGGAACAAGGATGTTCTTCTATCCGAGAAAGGGAGCATTTCGAGCAGGTAGAGTGACGAGTTCACAATGGAATGACGTCAGTATCGGAGATTACTCTACAGCCATGGGATTAAATACTATAGCCAGCGGAACTAGATCAACAGCTTTGGGTAATGCTAATACAGCAAGTGGAGATTATTCTATAGCATTGGGAAGTAGTACTACAGCAAGCGGTTCCTACGCTACAGCAATGGGTGTTTCTACAATAGCTGAAGGAAACAGATCGACAGCGATGGGAAACTTTTCAGAGGCAAACGGACTATTCTCTACAGCAATGGGTAACTATACTGTAGCCGGTGGAAGCTATTCCACAGCGATGGGGTCACAAACAATAGCCAGCGGAGACTATTCCACAGCAATGGGAAGGTCATCCAGAGCAGTGGGCAACTCCTCGTTTGCAGTTAACCTGAGCAGCACTTTAGGTCCCGAAGTGCCAGCAAACACTTTCCAGATCTCAGGGGCTAACAATACGATAATCAGTAAAGGTAACTTCCTCTCAATCGGTACATTGGGAACAGATCCTACGATATCTGTATCTGATAGTGGTACCCGTATGTTCTTCTATCCGCGTAAATCGGCTTTCAGAGCCGGTACTGTATCAGGTACGCAATGGGATGATGCCAATATTGGAACTTACTCTGTTGCTATGGGTTATAATACCGAAGCAAGTGAATATTCTTCGACAGCGTTCGGAAATGCTTCAAGAGCAGAGGGAGAATACTCAACAGCATTGGGGTATATGTCGGTAGCATCAGGAGATTATGCTACTGCTATTGGTTCCAGTTCAGCAACCGGATACAGTTCTACGGCTATGGGATTTGGTTCGTCAGCACAAGGTTATTCTTCTACGGCAATCGGTGATGCCACATTTGCCAGCGGTGAAAATTCAACCGCAATGGGTAGTCTTTCCAGAGCTATAGGTAACTATTCCTTTGCTATAAACCTAAATGATACAAACGGTCCCGATGTTCCGGCAAATACTTTCCAGATCTCTGGTGCTACCAATACGATTATCAGTGAAGGTAATTTAGGAATTGGAACTAACTCTCCAACTGCTAAATTGGAGGTTGTTAACGGAGATGCCATCATCAATGGTCATACAATCGGTAGAGGAGCCGGAGCAATAGATACTAATATTGCTGTTGGTTACCAGTCTTTGAGTTCTATCACAACAGGGTATAGTAATTCAGTAATCGGTTATGCAGCACTTCAAGCAAATACAACAGGTTATGGAAATGCAGCTATAGGAAATCAAACACTATATTCAAATACTGAGGGGGATAAAAACGTAGCTATAGGTAATCAAGCATTGTGGTCAAATACAACAGGGAATGATAATATCTCGATAGGCAACCTGGCGATGTGGTTAAATCAGTCAGGTAATAATAACATAGCTATTGGACCAGCCTCTCTTTATAATAATCAATCAGGAAGTGGTAATATAGCAATAGGGCAATCCGCACTCTCCATGAATTCTACTGGTTCTAATAATTTGGCCATTGGTTATCAAGCTTTATCTGCTAATACTGGTGGAAATCAAAACACTGCAACAGGATATCAAGCTCTAAGGAATAATAATTCAGGTGCGGGCAACACTGCCTATGGATACCAGGCTTTAACAGTAAATACTTCAGGATTTGCAAATACCGCTTATGGCAATAATGCTCTAAATGCAAATACCACAGGTTCTTATAATACTGCAATTGGCTATGGTTCTGGTAATATCGGGTCAAACACTACTGGCGGAACTTACATAGGATATGATGCCGGATCCAATTTTAGCGGTCTTACTAATGTGACTGCCATTGGTTACGGTGCCAGGATCATTGTTAATGCCAGCAATCAGGTTAGATTAGGAGACACTGCGGTTACTTCTTTTTATTGTGATGGAGCATATAACGGAGCAGTAGGCACTACCAACCGTGATGTTTATGTAGATAATCAGGGAAAGATCGGTTATGTCTCATCTTCAAGAAGGTATAAAGATAATATCAGAGATATGGATAGCGTGCAGTGGCTCTATCAACTCAGACCTGTTAACTTCACCAATAAAGCAGATGAAGCTAAGATAATGCAATATGGGTTGATCGCCGAAGAGGTGGAGAACATCAGACCAGAATTCGTCAGCTATAACGATGAAGGGCTTCCGGAGACCGTCTCCTATTCAGCTCTCATAACACCACTCCTGAAAGCAGTCCAGGATCAGCAGGTAGTAATTGAAACCCAACAGCAGCAGATCGAAGAGTTACTGCAGAGAATCGATGTATTAGAAAACAGATAAGTCTTAAAGGAGTAAAAAGATGAAAAAAATAATCAGAAACCTAATGATATTTGCCCTACTTGTTATGTTCTCAATAACTTTAAAGGCAAATAATCCATCCAGTGAGAATTTTATCCTGAAGGCACACGCACTATCGAGTGGTTCAGCATCGAGCAATGCACCATCCTCTGCGAATTATATCCTCCAGGGATCTGTTTTCGGGATCATTACCGGTGATGAGGCAACCAGTGCTAATTACAATCTGCTTCCCGGATACTATCTGGGAATAGATGAAACAGGTGAACTGTTGCAGCCTACTAATGTCTTGATCTGGATCACTGGTGGTACTCTTTATCTGGAATGGGATGAGGTTATAGGTGCCAATTCCTACAAGATATATGGTTCTGATGATCCTTATCTGGATAACTGGGGATCAGAGATCGCGGTTGTGGGCTTACCGGAATATTCTGAACCGGTCAGTCAGACACGTAAGTTCTACCGCATAGTCGCTTCAACTGACATAGCCCCAACAAGGGGAGAAAGTGATGAGCTGAGAAGAAGAGCGTCAGAATAATCAATAGAATTTTAGAACAAGCAAGTAAGTATAATGGCTTTTTGAAGCAAATTATTATTGTTTACCATTAGGGAAGATGGGAGTCAGTTTTTGCTGACTCCCGTACTTCCAATAGAATGCCCATAATTTGTCGTGTTTCAAAAATCTGAGCTCTCTAAGATCTTTATCTAATGATCCGGAATATTGTTCGATTGTATGAATCACCCAATCGTTGATCGATCATTGATAACTACATCTAATATTCGCCGTCTCAAATTGATATTCTTATTTATTATCTCACCCATCAAAATTAATTTCTTGACACTTATTTAACATTATCTCTTGCTATCTGAAAATAGATTAAAGTGTAGGTTTTGAAACATGAGATTTTTTTTTATGATTTTGATCTTATCCCTGACGGTAAACATTATCTCTCAACCTTTACCCCCGGTAAGAATGGTCGCAGAATGGGAACCTGCAGCGGGTACCCTTATCCGTTGGCCCCTTGGTATCCCCTCCGGTCTCGTTTACGAACTTGCTGCCGATGATACCCTCTATGTACTGGTAGCCAATAATTCTGCCCAGAATTCTGCTACCAACACATTCAACAGCTGGAATGTCAACATGGACCATGTTGTCTTTATTCATGCGCCGACAAATTCGCATTGGACAAGGGACTGGGGACCCGTATCAATTTTCGACGGTAACGGTGAATGGAGCATAGTCGATTTCTTCTTCGATGGCTACCCTTGGGTACCGGCACTAAGGGAGAGGTATTCTCTCGATAATGCGGTAAATGCTCAACTGGCAAGTTTCTTCAATGCCCCCTTGTATCAGATGCCGGTCTATTTTACCGGAGGTAACGTCATGACCGACGGTTACGGTTCTGCCTTTTCTACTCGTCAGATGATCGATGAAAACAATCCTGAATATCCACCCCCGGTTTTCTTCTCCATTGTCGAAGATAATACCGGAGTAGATAATTATCAGATAGTCAGTAATTTTGAAGCTTAGGGAATTCAGCATATCGATTGCGTCGCCAAGCTACTCGATGAGGAGACTGTTCTGATCAAACGTGTTCCAAATTGGCATCCTGATTTTAACAGGATTGAATTAGTCGCTTCTGAATTCGCTGCTATGGAGAACTGCTTCGGCAGACCTTACAGTATCGTCCGTATCGATTCCGGGAGCTATGATGGCAATCATACAGCTGCCTATACAAATTCTTTGATCCTCAATAACAAGGTTCTGGTACCTCTGTTCGGGATAGCTGATGATGCCGCCGCATTGCAGACCTATCAGGATGCTATGCCCGGTTATGAGATCATTGGTTTCCAATGGACTGCCTGGTATAGCTATGACGCTTTGCACTGTCGTACAATGGGAATTTTTGACCGTCACATGTTACGGATTTCCCACAGACCGTTAGATCAGGATATTCCAAATAACGAGGATATAGTTATCACTGCTGAGATCAGAGCACACAGTAATGAACCGCTGATAATGGATCAGTTGAGGGTATTCTGGAAAACAGAAGACTCTGACTGGCAAAGTATTCTTATGACAACAATCGGACAGGATTAGTTATCAGCTGTTATCCCGATGCAAGAGCCGGAGACGGTAGTACACTATTATATCCAGGCAGCCGATGAGTCGGGCAGGTTGGAAACTTTACCGAGAACTGCTCCCGTGGCTACTTACTCATTTACTATTTTTGCTGAAAAACCTCCGGATGGATTGTTGCCCCCGGAGAATGTGATCATCTCTATTACAGAGGGTTATATCTATCTGGAATGGGATGTGGTAACAGGTGCCAATTCTTATAAGATCTACGGTTCCGATAATCCTTATGCAGAAGATTGGGGATCAGAAATCGCTGTCGTTGATATAGAGGAATATTCTGAACCGGTCAGTCAGATAAAAAAGTTCTACCGCATAGTCGCTTCGAGTGATACTATGCCGACCATAAGAAGTGAATCTTCCGCAAGGAGAAGGAATTAGAATATAAACATAAAACAGGGCAGTTTTATACTGCCCTGTTTAACTTAACTATTGTTAATTATTTCACTACGATAGTATCAACGAAAGCTTACTTTGACCTTTTCCGTTATTTCATGGAGTTCTGCTATGACTTCCGGAGGGTAAACATCCTCAAAAGCATAGATATGCTTTCTGATCTGCTCATATAGCTCAACAGTGCTGTGATAGAAATCCATCTCTCTGAGATAATCACTTCTAATATTTCTCATATTATTGATCAAAGAGTTAATAATCCCCTTTTGATCAATGATGCCTGTTTTATCTTCCTGATAAGAATTCATCAGAAGATAAGTTGTACGATTAAGACCTTGCGTCCAGCCACCAAGTTGCATCATTGTGAAGAGATCATATTGTCTGGTCTCGTATAATGAGAGTTCAACCTGTTCTTTGTATTTTTCCAAAGATTCCATTAACTCATCCCATTGATCCCTTCTGATCATGTGTTGGAGTTCATCAGCGAGTTTGAGTATTTCTTCACTCAAACCGATAAACTTGGCATAATTTATCATCTGGACGGCTATTTCGTTCAGCATATCCTTGTTCCTTCCTTTAGTTGCTAATATCGCATCCGCAGTGATAACTCCTAAAGCAAATGCTACTCGAAAGGTCTCTTCTTCTACTTTAAAAATCTCTTTCTCCAGAGCCAGATCATAATCCTTTATCTCAAGATAATCAATAGCAGAAAACATAGCATTGAATGATGGTAGCGGGGCAAAGTAAAAGTCTGGTCCTCTCACTTCTTCTCGAGCTAAACTTTGCTGAGCATTGAGCGTACCCATGCTTAATAAAAGCAGAAATATAGCTCCATAAATTGTTGCTTTTCTTGTTAACATAACTCCTCCTTATTCATCTAAGAGTTTTTATTATCGTTCCTTAAAAAAATACTTCAATTTCACTAAGGTAGCAAAATTAATTACTATCGTATAGAAAAAGAGGATGAGCAGATTGAAATAATAGGTTACAAATCTCTGTTCACCTACCTTTTTCCAACTGGATAGAAAGACATTCTTACCGCTATTGAGAAATCTTCCATCCATAAAATTGACTATCAATTCGATATTGTAATTTGTATGTTGTTCTTTAGGATATTTACGGGCAATCTCTGCCTTCTTTCTGCTCAAATCGTCTAAAGACCTAATATATTCTTCATCATTGATTTTATTATTTCTAATCTTCTCTACTAATGTCAACCTTTTTCTATCCTGACGCTGGATGTTGTAATTATAGCTGTTCAACCTTGACTGAGCAGTAACTAAACCTTCGAATAACCATCTGGATGGGATAAATTGTACTACCTCAGGGATAGTACTGGATTTTCTGACCGTCAGTTGCGGATTCATATTTTCATAAAGAATTATGGCTCCTCCAAAGATGATCTGCGGGATCAGGATCAAGGGCAAGACATTTATTATTGCCTTACGATTGTTGATAAATGAAGAGATCAATAATCCGAGTGAATATCCTATCAAACCAGCAAAGAAAAAATAGACAATATTGATAAAAATCAGACCGGGAAGTTGCAGAATAACACTACTGACTAGATAATAAAGAATAACCTGAACGAGAGTAAAGATCGCTAAGGCGATTATTTTTGAGGTAAGAAAGTAACTAAGCTTAAGATTGAGCACCTTTTCCCGTTGGATAGTCTTTCTCTCCCCCATGATCTCTTCAATGCTGTTGGAGAGCCCAAGAAAGATAAAGACGATGAGCGAAACAAAAAGATACACGGCTATATTGGCATTATGATGATAGTTATATCCTTCACCCTCCAAAGAAATTCGCAGGATAAAGGCAATTATTATTCCTAAAAGGGGAGCTTCGGCAAAAGTAATGAAGAGATTCGTTCTGTTGCGTAGCTTCATCAGGACATTTCTCTTCAGATAGGTCATAAATTGAGAGAGATGCCCTGTAAGAGGCATCTTCTTGCGAGAGATCTCTTTCTTGGTCTTGATGTTCTTCTTTTGCTCTGTTTCAAAACTGATCAATTCAAATAACTGCTTACGTTTGTATTTATCACGCCAATAATTTGGTGAGAATTTGCGACGGGGAATGAGCGTCTGGTCTATCTGCTCATAAATCTTCTCATTACTCTCATTATATTGAGGATAATCAATGATGTCCTGAAAAAAATCGGGCATTCTCTGATTTCGTTTCTTCTCTATCTCTTCTCGCCTATATTCAATTTGCTCTACCTCATGATCAAAATAGGAAAATACTTCGTCACAATCTCCAAAATAGACTGGTTTACCCCCCATATCCATTACTAAGACCTTGTTTATTTTTTCAAATATGTTGGGGTTCGGTTGGTGTATCGTGATTATGACGATCTTCCCCTGATCAGAATAATTCTTTAGAATATCAACGATTTGTTCAGAGTCAGTAGAAGAGAGACCGGTCGTTGGTTCGTCGCAGATAATGAGAGTCGGTTCAAATAACAACTCTAGAGCAATATTCAGCCGTTTTCGTTCCCCTCCGCTCAGTAAACTCTCATTGATCTCTCCAACTTTTGTATTGCGACGATGAACAAGATTCATTTGGGTCAGAATACCGATAACTTTTCTATCCAAAATATCTTTTAAAATACCGGGAAGTATTAATTTACCGCGGTAAAACAAATTCTCATAGACCGTTAAATTAGGGAATAGAAGATCTTCCTGCGGTACATATCCTATATGCTGAGCGTAGAAGTAGAGATTATCGTATAGGTCGTCATTATTTATTAACACACGTCCATAACGAGGAACTATATCAGCACTGATCGATTTCAAGAGAGTTGATTTTCCACTACCGCTTTTACCCATTATGGCTATTATTTCTCCCTTTTGGGCAGTCAGAGAAATACCATCCAGTGCCAGTGTTCCATCCTTGAAATAATGCTTGATATCAATAGCCCTGATCTGTTCTATTTCAAAAGGTATGACCACAATATCGAAATAGTTGTTGATAATAAACTGTTCTCGAAACAAGCCCTGTTGCCAACGAAACATCAGTAATGATCTTTCTTTGCTATCCTTTTGGCTATATTCTGTTTTACTTAGCGTTAGTATATCACGGTTCAGATGATATTTGGTCTTCTCTGTTACCGGTTGATTATTCAAAAAGAGTTCCCAACCCTTTTTGACTGTTTCGATAAAGATCTCATTGTTTTCGACACCCATCGTTACTACTGAGTGAGGAGTCTCTTCCTGAGTTGCAGTAAGGTAATTATTATGGAGGTTTACAAAAAGTTTTTCGGGATAAAGAACTTCGGTACCAATATTTTCCCGCTCTTCTATGACGTTTAGCATCGTGAAGGGTTGATAACCTTTAATCTGGAGAGTGTCATCAAATTTGAGATGAATCTCACGATTAATGGGGAGTTCCCTACCATTACGAAATACAGTGCCACTGTAAACAATAATAGAATAAGAATTATGGTCGTTTATGAGCTTAAAATCATAATCCCGTTTTTTGAAATCTATGACATCATAGATCTTGCGGGTTCTGAATATCTTTTGCAAATGCCGATAATTAAATTGTAAATTACCGACCATCAATACACCACCGGATGGAAAAAAATACAATCGGTTAGGTAGTAGTAATTTACCGTTAAGGTAACTAGTAGAATTATTGCTTGTTCCAATAAAGATATAATCATCTATGACCATCATAAGCAATTCATTTGCTGCCAGCTTTTTATCCTGAAAACGAATGTGGCTACTTTCACCAGTACCAATAAGAAGATAATCACGGAAAATAGCTCTGCTGGTATGCCCTATATAGCGAAATCCCCCGATTGAAACTAATTCCTGACTATCCTTTTCTATTGCTTCCATTAATTCAAGGAAGTTATCAGTATCAACATTGAACTTCTTGGCTATATCAAGGATCTTAGTTACTTCGGCAACTGTAAACTCATTATCGGCATTTGCCAAAATCATCAAACTTAACAGTAGTCTTATCTTATCGAGAGTTATTAGATTCCGATTGAGATAGCTGGTAACCTCATCCATATCTAATTGTGCATCTGATAACTGGCTGATCTGTTCTTCCCAAGAAATATTTTCATCTGTAAAGAGATTCTCTAATAGAGAATAGAACATGTTTATTTCAAAGGGGTTGATCTCTACATCAGATTTCAATAATATAATGTAGAAACGGGCGATCATTTCAATGATCTTTTTACGGTGAGTTGATGATACCTTGGTAATGTCCTGATTCCCTTTCTTGATCATTATTATACCTTATAAAGTTAAGATACCCCCAATTACCTAATAGCAAACTTTTTGTCTATAGTTATTATGAAAAGGACAAACACTATACTACATGCTGAGAATAAGATTCTTCTTATAGGTCTCACAAAACTCACAATTATGATATCTACAAAAATCGTTATAGATCTTGAGTATACCCTGTTGATATACAGCTTTCTTACCGATCAGTTTTTGTTGCGGAATATTAAGATACTTTTTGCCGACTAATTGTTCTATATAATTAGAAGGAAGCCCCGAATAACTTTGATATATTTCCCAACCCTTTGATTTCAGCTTTTGATAGCCCATCTTCTCGCCAAAGAGGATCAGTATAGGGATCAGCACATTAATGAGAATAATATCAAGACGATTCTGTCCGATACGATAATACTTCGGTAAAGTATCATTATCAAACAGCTTATGCATATTGTTTCTGATCTCTTTAATTACATCCGCATTGCTGGTGGTAGCAAAGATATTAACAAAGCAGTTTATTAATGAATCGCTTAAACTCTTGTAGATTACTCCAGCAACTTGCAGAAGACGAATAACCGGATGGTTTGCAGGTCTGATCCTGAACAGGTTCCACTGCAGATCAATCATCTTGTTCGAAAACTCTTGCTGCTCAAAGTGCCTTTTCCACAATTCCTTTTTCTCATTGTCAACTACATTGGGTATGTGTCTCTCCAGACCTGAACCCCATATCCAGATAGCAACCAGATCATTATTCGTCATTCCTTGCTTATACCAGTTCAGTAGATCTACGTAGGGAAATTGTATTGCCAATTGTAAGAAATTGTAGCTGTTTTTATTGTAACCTGCCGCTTCCATTATACCCTGATAGATAAGCTGATTAAAATCAGAGAAATAGAGTTCGGCAGCATATCTCTTGATCTTCTTTTCCATTCGTAAAGTACCCAATTTCGACAAAACAAGAGGGGTGATCTGTTCATCTAATCCGGCAAAGAAACTGCAAAAATCTTGATGGTGATCATAAGAGTCATCATATCTTTTGATCAGTTTGGTTATATCTTCGTCTAAATAGTGTTTTAACTCCAGTATTTCAACCTGATTACCATCTTCTGTTATTGTTTGAGGATATTGACCGTTATGCTCATAAACTATGTGCAGAACTACACTATTATAATTTACATCTTCATTATGGTGATGGGCTATCCAATCATAAGTTTGGAGATGGATCTCGGCATCTCCTCTCAACACTTTGCCCTCAATTTCTAAGATTACATTGCGAAAGTCCGGTCCTCTGTCTGTATTCCATTGTCCCGGGAACATGATCTGGATTCTCTTCCCGCTAACTGTTTCGGGATTCTTTACCAGATGCTGAGCATCCCAAATGTGATAGAGTAATCTTTCGGAAAACTCCACTAGTTTATCCTATTATTGATCAACCTGAGGGTTGATATATTTAAGCCTCTTTGCCTGAAGCAGATTCTGATTGAGAGATATACTCTTTTTTAAATAGTTCGATTTCTTTCCAAGATATCTCCGGTAACCAGTAACGTAAGGTCTCGTCTGCTTTCTTGGACTTCAGATCTATCGGTGGTCGTAAACTAGTCAGTTTCTGACAGATACTAAACACCTGCTCTCTAAGCTCTTCTATCCGTGCATTATTCATTTCTACTCCAAGGTTTTGTCTGATTGATTTCTAATAAATGTTAAAATTGAAAACTCGAAGTTATTCTTTCATATAAATCCTTTTCGTCAAGTCTTTTCTTTGTTCCTATCATTCCTCTGTTTTAAACAGCAACTCACTATTCTCATCTCGACTGGAGAAAGAGGCATGATAGTGAATCTTTCGAAATGGAGAGATCTCAAAACCGTCTCTCATTAAAAAGCAAAATTATTTTTGCTTTACCAACCTGAGCGATAAGATACCTTGACTTTGCTCGGCATGACAAAAAGGGGATAGAGGTTTCTCTTGAATGGCAAATGTACTACTACTTTTCATAAAAAGATACTTGTTTTCGAAAGGTGATGTCATATAAAAAATTACACATTTACACGCTGTCATAACAAGTACCGGTAAAACTATCTTGCACTATGAAAACCAATTACCGGGGGATGTAAGTTCTCTTTTTTTCAGAATAATTTTCTTTATATTGTATTGCCCATCTTTTTCGTTATGAATAAGAAATTAGCGTAGAATATCTTTCGAATAACTATACAAAAAGAACCTTGACCTATCCAAAGATCGGTAATTTCTACACTGATAAACCGACCTGTTGTTACTTCTTATAAATAGTTTGCTAGCTTATATTAGCTAAAACTCTGACTCCTGAGGTATTATTCTTTGCATTGAAGATCTGATCCGGAAGAAAAGATATGGTTCAGACATAGCAATAGACCAATAGTATATTCCCGCTTCGTAAGTAAAGGTTCCGCTGGAACTGATATCATTATAATCTCCATAAGGAGTCCATGAAGCTTCGATGATATAGCCGTTTGCACCTTCGACTTCACTCCAACTAAGAATTATCATTCCGTCTGATATCCCGATCGTTACATCATAAGGAGGATCAAGCTCCATGGGTGGTTCATCTATTATGAGATACGGATATCCGTTGTTGATCTGATGATTGACATCTTCACCCCAGACGGATTCGAAATCCCAATTTTGATAGGTGTTAGCAGCATAGGGATAGGTCATCTCGGAGGTGGTTCTACCCTCTCCTCCAGCAGATTGAGTTTTTGTCGTAGTATCCATATCCCAATAGCTGTTAAATATTAACCCCTCGTTATCTATAAAGCCTATCAATCCGCCAACAGTATCTGAAAAACCTTCAAGAGCTCCAGTAGCATAAGAATTTGCTACAGTTCCTTCATCTATCCATCCTACAAGTCCACCTGTTTCCCAAGTTCCTTCAACAGTTCCTCTGGCATAGCAATCGTTGATCTCGCCACCCTCCATCATTCCGACAAGACCACCACTGCGTGTACCACCATAATTCATTATGGTTCCTAGTGCATAACTCTTCTCGATATGCGCGGAATAGGATCGACCAACCAAACCGCCGACGGCAAAGAGACCGGTTGCTGATGATGTTGAATGACTGTTTAGAATATGGCTTGAGCTTAATCTTCCTATTAAACCACCTGTGTAACTATAGCCTGTAACTGAACCTGAAGCGTGACAGTTAACTACCTCTCTTTCATAGTATTGATAACCGACAAGACCACCTACATACCAACCATCATTTTCCGTAGCAGTAACATTGCCCGTGGCATAACTATCAAATATATTGCTCCCCGAGTTACCGACTAAACCACCGAAACCGCTACCCTCTCCCGACACGTCACCCGTAGCATAGCATTCATTTATATTTCCGGCTGATTCCCCTATTAGCCCCCCTGCACCACCGTTATCTGCCCATATCTGAGCCTCGGAATAACTTGAAGAGACAGCGCCGAGAGAATGACCGATAAGACCACCCACATAAGAGTATCCGGAAACCGTTCCATTAGAATAACTATCGGTAACAGAGCCACCGGCATAGAGCATACCGATCAAACCGCCAACATCATCATCCCCCGTTACATTAACAATGCTCGAACTACCTGTTATCGTACCCGTAACAACGCTACCTATCAGACCGCCAGCTGCACGCTCAATCGTTGATATAACACCCTGTACGTGACAATTCACGATAGTTGAGTTATCTGCTATTCCGGCAAGCGTGCCGGCGATATTATAATACCCCGATATGGAAGCATTTACGATAGACAGGTCTTTTACCGTGGCATTTTCCAGATAGCCGAAAAGCCCGATTGAACTGATCGTGGGATCGTTTATATTAACATAAAGATTATGAATAGTATAGTTGTTCCCGTCAAAGTAGCCCTGAAAACCGGAGGGTGCAAGCAAATCATAAAAACCTATCGGTTCCCAGTTTTCGTGATGGGGAGGTTCAAAGAACCAGAGGTTATTCATTACTCTGAAGTGTTTGTCACTATGCTGAGGACCTATGTATTCCCTGACAAGATTCAGTTGAGTAATATTAGTGATTTCCCAGGGATATTCTTCCATTCCGAAACCGGCAGCAAAACCGGTGTCATCTCTGAAATTGGCTGTCAGATGCAGATCATTCTCGGGCATTAAAAAGAGCAGGGGATTATCGTTGCTGAAAATCTCCCTCGTGTTATGATTCAATGTTCTCAAATTACCTGAAGCGGTCCAGTTCACGAAAACGGCATTACCTTGCGGAAGCGCTTCAAGCGAGACCAGTTGACCTGCTCGGATATTTTCAGTTTCACCTACAATATTCCCGGCAAAATCTGGATTTGCAGATACAGTCAGATAAACAGATTCTCCCAAAGCTCTGATCTGTATCAGGTTGGATGGTAAAGATTCGCCCTGGTCATAAACTGCTGTAACGAAATAATGATAAAGGTTGCCAATCGCTACCTCTTCATCAGTATATACCGCTTCGGTAATAATCTCAATATTGATCTGACTCCAGTTACGGTAAACATTATATCCAATAAAGACCGGATCATTACGGTCATCTGCTCCTGATCGTCTTGCTGGAGGGAGATAACTGTCCCAGGATAGCGATACTGTCCCGTTGGCAGTAATTGCTACAAGATCGGCAGGTCGTGTAAACAGATCAATATTATCCTGCCAGTTCAGATAAGGATAACCATTATTGATGATATAAGTCTCATCAGCCTGCCAAACCTCACTGAAGTCCCATCCCACATAAGTTTGAATATCATAGGGATAGGTCATATCTTCCGTGTTTTTTCCTGTACCTCCCGCTGATATAGTCTGTCCGGAAGTCTCAATATTCCAATAGCTGTCATTCACACCCCCTGTTGAGCCTTCGACAGAGCCTACAAGACCACCTCCTGATGGTTCTGGAACTACAACGTTTCCAATAGCATAGCATCTTGTTATAGTGCCGTTACTTCTGACCCCAACTAAACCGCCGCCATAATATTCTCCGCTGACTTCGGCAAGAGCATAGCTCTCCTGAAGCGTGCCGCCTCCCAATACACCGACCAGACCGCCAAGTCTGTTATCCGCCTCGACATAACCGGCAGCGTAACAGCCGTTTATCTGAGCAGAGAGTGCATAACCGACTAAACCTCCGGTGTAACTACTACCGGCAACAGAGCCCCAGAAAGAGCTGTCATTGAGATAGCAACGATAAGCTCTGCCAATCAAGCCGCCTGTATTTTCATTACCCGAAACTAATCCAGTTCCATAGACATTTGCCACTTCACCATAATCTAACCCGGAATAATTCCCGATAAGTGAGCCTGTATTATTCCGTCCTGTTACTTGTGAATTCGAGATTGAGATATTTCTGATGTGAGAATCTCGTACCCTACCGAAAAGGCCTACATCATCGGTTGATGGACGGTTGATATAAAGGTTACTTATATGATGATCATTACCATCTAGATGCCCGTAAAACAGGTTTTGGATGTTATTGTTGTTATAGTTTCCTATCGGTTCCCATCCTCCCCCTTCGTTATAGGGATTGACATTAAGATCGATATCCGCCATCAAGATGAAATGTTGGTCTGCATAGATCTGTCCTATATAATGCCTGATGGAATTTAACTCGTCTGTCGTTCTTATCTCCCAGGGATTATCTGCCGAGCCGTCACCTCCCGAAAAATAGTTATGCTCTTCGAAGTTTGCGGTCAGATAGAGATCGTTAGCCGGCATAGAGAATATAACTGGATTATCGGTGCTGAACATTTCCCTCATATCTTCGGGGGCTTCCTGATAAGTCCAATTGGTAAACTGCCAACCCGTACCGGGGAAAGCTTCCAGTGTTACAGATACACCCTCTTCATACTCTAAATCGCTACCGGTAACGCTCCCTGCACCTGCAGGATTAATATCTACCGATACTATATATGTAGTAGCCTCCGGAGTAGTAAGTTCAATATTCGAGGGTATTGATTCCCCTGTCGTATAAATTGCTGTGATGTAATAGCGATATATTGTCCCGTTAACTACCGTATAATCGGTATATTGCGTCTCAGTAACTATATCCTGATTAATGACGACATTGTTACGATATATATTGTAACCGAGGAAATTCCTCTGATTCATATCTGATAAAACATCAGTTTGGCTCAGTTCTCTAACAACAGGCACCTCCCAGCTGAGATCTACAAAACCGTCACCGGGAAGGGCAACCAGGTTAAGAGGGGGTGGATAATCCAACCCCTCCTGCCAAATGAGGTATGGATATCCGTCATTGTTCCCCTCTGTATCGACAAGCCATATATCAGCAAAATCCCATCCCTGATATGTATTGAGAGCGTAAGGATAGATCATCTCCGAAGTACTGCGCCCTTCACCACCTGCAGATACATCAATGTCAGAGGAGTCAATATCCCAATAGCTATAGTTAACAATTCCATCATTATCAATTTCACCTATTAGACCACCAATACCTTCTACACTATATGGTAGACTCCCTGTGGAATATGAGTTAGTCAGAGATCCGCCATCCTGAAATCCTATCAGTCCACCTAAGGGTGGAAATCCGTTTACCGGCACTCTGGCATAGCTGTTACTGACCTGACTATCGGTCATTATACCAACAAGACCACCTTTACGAAGTCCTTCTAAAACATTCAGTGAGCCCAGAGCATAACATCTCTCTATCCTTCCGTTTTCAAGATGTCCAACAAGACCACCAACACCATATTCTCCTGTTACTGTAGAGATGGAATATGAGTTGGTAACCTCTCCTGTTGATAATCTGCCAATCAGACCGCCTGTATTCATATCTCCGTTCACTACACCAGTCGCATAGCAATTGATAACTATTGTGTCATTGTATTGATTACCAATTAACCCTCCTACATACCAGTTGTTATATAGTGTCGACACGTTGCCCGTTGCATAACTGTTATAGATATTACCGCCAGAGCCCCCGACTAAACCACCAAAGCTATTACCCTCTCCTTGAACCGCTCCTGTTGCATAGCATTGGCTAATCAGGCCGACAGACTGACCGACAAGCCCCCCTGCTAAACCATTCGTTGCAGAGATACCAGAAGAGGAATGACTCGATTCAAGCACCCCAAGAGAGAATCCGGCTAAACCCCCGACACTGCTATATCCTGATACCATTCCGGAACTGTTACTCTCCGAAACTCTACCCTGCCCATAGATCATCCCTACAAGACCACCGGTATCATAATGCCCATCCACCGTCACATCGGTCGTGCACCCTGTTATAGTTCCACTCAGAAGAGATCCGGCAAGACCCCCTATCGCTGTATACGATCCTGATACCTCACCCTGTACGTGGCAGTTAACTATCTCCGAATCTTCGATCGTTCCGAATAGAACACCAACCCCGTAATTGCCCCCTGTAACATTGGCATTAGAGAGATTCAGGTCAAAGATAAAGGCATTTTTTACATATCCGAAAAGCCCAACATAACTATCATAGGGACTCTCAATTATCAAGTTGGTTATTAGATACCCTCCTCCATCAAAAGTGCCTTCAAAAGCAACCGGAGCAATGATATCATAATATCCGATAGATTCCCACAAGGTATGATATGGTGGGGATGAAAACCAAAGATCGTTCATCAATTTGAAATGCTTGTCGCCGTGTGCCGGTCCGAGATAATTCCTGACCAGATCGAGTTCTGTCCTGTTCCTTATCTCCCAGGGGCTCTCTGACGTTCCGAAACCGCCAGAAAAACCGGAGGTATCTCCGAAATAGGCAATTAGGTTGAGATCCTCTTCAGGCATGAGGAAAGTGACCGGGTTATCGGTGCTGAATATCTCTCTCGTCGACTCGGTTTCTAATCTCAGAGCTTCTACAAAACTCCAGTTTAGGAACTGGTAGCCATAATTAGGTATCGCCTCTAAGGTTACCTCCTGTCCGACAAATAAATCACCTTCATAACCTGCTACACTACCAGCAAAACCTGGTTGAGCAATTACAGTGAGATTAACAGGATCACCGAGAGCCCTGATCTCATAAAGATTGGATGGATTAGATTCCCCCTGATCATAAACTGCGGTTACGAAATAGAGATAATTATCGCCAGGTAGCACATCAGGATCACTGAATAATTCATTCTCGACTATCTCATCGTTGATCTGTAACCAGTCTCTATAGACATTGTATCCAAGAAGGACCGGATTCTCACGAAGATTCTCTAATGACACTCTGCTTATATTATCCGGAGCACTCCATGATAAATTAACCTCCCCATAAGATGAATTTCCTGATAAATTGAGCGGTCGGGTCAGATTCTGTGAATCATCCTGCCAGAAAAGATACGGATAGCCCTGATTGATCTGATAGCTTTCATCGCTAACCCATATATCAGTTAAATCCCAACCGACATAAGTATTATCTGCATAGGGATGAGTCATCTCATCTGTAGTACGCCCAAAACCATCACCTGCATTACCGGTTAATCCAGTGGTCTCGAAATTCCAGTAACTACTGGTTATCGTACCTCCAGTACCATCTATAACCCCTATAAGACCACCGGAAAAAACTTCCGGAGCATCTACGTACCCTATCGCATAACAGTTTACAAGACTGCTGTTAGCTCTTGATCCGGCAAAACCACCAATATAAAAATCACCAGCAACAGTAGCATTTGAATAGCTGTTAGAGATTGTAGTTGAACTGAATCGACCAACTAATCCACCTGTTCGGCTAACTCCATTAACTGAACCCGAAGCATAGCAATTATTGATCGCCCCTGATGATTTGAGGCCGATAAGACCACCCACATACTCTATACCTGATACGATAACTATACTGAAAGAGTTATCTATTATACCGCCAATCGCAAGATATCCACCTAGACCACCGATATAGTTATCATCTCCTGTAACCATACCCCAAAATCGGCAATCAAGAATGTCTATCTCTGAAGCTGAACCTATTACGCCACCAGTCCTCTGATTGCCTGTTACTGAACCGTTAACATAACAATTGGTGATACCATAACCCGTCCCCTGAGCATTCCCGATAAGTCCACCTGTACGATTATTGCCAGTAACAGAGACATTGACTAGTGATAGATTTGAAATATTGGAATCTCTTACTCTACCTAATAGACCTACATCATTGGTAGTCGGACGATTTATGTATAGATTACTAATAGTATGGCTATTACCGTCGAAATGACCCCAAAAGGCATTTTGAGTATTGTTATTGTTAAAGTTACCTATCGGTTCCCAACCTGCCCCCTCGTTGTAGGGATAGAGGTTAAGATCGATATCTGCCATCAGTATGAAATGCTTGTCTGTATAGATCTCGCTCGTGTAATGCCTCATAGCGTTTAACTCTTCTGGTGTTCTTATCTCCCACGGATTGGCTTCTGAACCGTCTCCCCCGGAGAAATAATCGTACTCCTCAAAGTTTGCTACCAAATCGAGATCATGAGCGGGCATGACGAAAATAACCGGATTATCGGTGCTGAATAATTCTCTAATATCTTCGGGTTCTTCCTGATAAGTCCAGCTGATAAACTGCCACCCTGTTCCGGGAAAACCCTCCAGGGTTACTTCTTCTCCCGCCTCATATTCTGACTCGTACCCGGTGACTGTCCCCGCACCGGGAGGATTGATATCCATAGATATCGTGTAAGTTGTTACCTGCGGGGTTGCATAATCAGTGTTTGAGGGGAGTGATTCAAAGGCAGAATAAACAACAGTAACATAATAATAGTATGTAGTTCCATTGATCACAGTTTCATCCGTATATTCTGAGTCGGCTATATAATCCTGATTGATAAGGTTATTGTTACGATATACATTATAACCCAAGAAACTGCGTGATCCTGCATTATCAAATATCAAGTCAATTTCGCGACGCCACTCATCATACTCGGGCGGATCCCAGAAGAGATCGACCACACCGTCACCCGCCTCGGCTATCAGGTTAAGCGGGGGATTATATTGAAAATAGCCCCCCTGCCAGTTCAAATAGGGGTAGCCGTTATTTATATCATAATTGAGATCCGCCTGCCAGATATTTATAAAATCCCAGTTAACAAAGGTCGTGTCGAAATTGTACGGCTGCGTCATATCCGAAGTACTACGCCCCACACCACCTGCCGATTGATCTATATTCGAGGCTTCAGTATCCCAATAACTGCTATTTACGATACCATCATTATCGATAGCACCTATCAGACCACCTATACCCGTAGTACTGTACGGGAGTGTCCCGGTGGAGTAGGAGTTAGTAACAGACCCGCCATCCTGTACACCTATCAGCCCACCTAACTCCGGCGAACCGTTGATATTACCCCTGGCATAACTATTACTGATCTCACTATCGATCATTTCACCAACGAGACCACCCTTTTTGAGACCGCCGGCAGTAGGGATATTACCCAGGGCATAGCTTCTCTCGATGACCCCATTCTCCATCAAGCCTACAAGACCACCGAGCCATAATGAACCCGAGACAGATGATGACGAATAACTGCTTAATACCTGCCCGTTTTCCAGTTTACCAACTAACCCGCCTGCATAAGCATATCCGTTCACAGTACCGGTCGAATGACTGTTGATGATAAATCTTGCCCCGGTAGCGTGATATTGACTACCAACTAAACCCCCGACGTGAAAACCGTTATTCACTGTTGCCGTAACGTTACCGGTCGCAAAACTACTATATATGTTCCCTGTGGAGTACCCGACGAGACCACCTACATTATTACCCTGAGCACTAATAACTCCCGTAGCATAGCATTGTGTGATCATACCGGCAGAAACACCGGCTAATCCCCCCGTATTACCGGCAGAAGCGGTTACATTACTTTCGGAATAACTAGATTCTAGCACCCCGAGAGAAAAGCCGGCTAATCCTCCAACAGTGCCATATCCGTAAACACTCCCTAAACTATGGCTTTCCGAGACCTTGCCCTGACTATTGATCTCTCCGATCAGCCCTCCGGTATCATAATGTCCATTCACTGTCACATTGGCGCTGCAACCTGTTATCGTTCCTCCCAGAAGAGAACCAGCAAGACCACCTATTGCTGTATAAGATCCCGAAACCTCACCCTGCACGTGGCAGTTAATTATCTCCGAATCTTCAATAGTTCCGAATAAAGTACCAATTCCATAATCACCACTGGTTACAAGAGCATCGGAGAGATTCAGGTCGACGATCGTGGCATTTTTCACATAACCGAAAAGACCGATGAAATTCTGGTTTGGACGATCTATCCATAAATAATAAATCGTATTCGAGCCACCATCGAAAGTACCTTCAAAAGCAACCGGTGCTATGATATCATAGAAGCCGAACGGTTCCCAGTTTTCATCCTGATAGGGTGGCATATAAAACCAGATGTTATTCATTAATCTGAAATGTTTATCACCGTGAGAAGGACCGAGATGATTCCTGACAAGATTGAGATGGATTCTGTTTACTATCTCCCACGGTCTCTCTGCTGTTCCAAACCCGCCTGCAAAGCCTGAGGTAGAACCGAAATTAGCCACCAGATGCAGGTCGTTCTCCGGCATTGTAAAGGTCAGGGGGTTATCCGTGCTGAAAACCTCTCTGACCGAATTACGTGGATCGGGTGTATATGTCCAGTTGATCAAATCATACCCTGCCTCGGGAATCGCCTCGAAGGTTATCGATTGCCCCGCATATATCTCACCCGTATCACCTGATACCGAGCCGGTATTATCGGGAGAGATAGCAACCGACAGGTTATAAAGCCCTCCGAGCGCTGTAACCTGTACAGGGTTAGAATAAAAGGATTCATCAACATTGTATACCGCCGTGACAAAATAGAGGTATGATGCGCCGATAACTAGATCTGTGTCGTTATATGTTGTTTCTAATACCAATTCAGAATTGATCAGAACCCAGTCACGATATACATTATACCCCAGAAGAATAAGATTACGATCTCGACCGGTATTATCCTCATAATCAGGAGGAACCCAAGCCAACCCGATCTCTCCGTTCCCACTCGTTGCTGTCAAATTCTGCGGTACAGGGAGTGGCTCGGGAATAACCTCGACAATATTTGATGGTTCAGATTCACCCTCGACATAGAGTGCCGTTACATAATATTCATATGTTACATCATTCAGGACATCATAGTCTGCGTATTCGGTGATTTCGATTGGATTGAGATTGATCATAGTCTGTTCTCTATATATATTATAACCTATTAATTGAAATACTCGCTCCCTGTTCGTTACCTCCGGCTCTTCCCAATTAAGATAGATGACCATACTCCCCGGTATAGCTGTAAGATTTTGCGGTACAGGGAGTACCAGAGGATGATAAGTAAACTGTATCTGAGGTTTGTAATTAACGACTGCATTCGTTTCCTCATTCGTCTGATCACCAAAACTCGATCCGGCATATCGCATACCGTTTGTCTGAGAATATATCCTTTGCCTTCCTGAAGCAGTTGTAGACCAAAGATAACCAAATGCTGTGTCAACGAGGATATTATCAACCCCATTCCAGACGAATGCTGTTGATAATTCAATAACGTTCCACCCACCGGCAGTAGGCATATAAGAAGAGTTAAAATATACCTCCTGATATGGTCCTTCGATATGCTCCGTTCCATCAATTGCTGATGTATGCCTCATTCTGATCCTAAAATCCGGTAATGAATAGGCAGGAGCATCAGTCACATAATAGGCGAGAGCAGTAATGACATTTTGGCCCATCATCCCAGCGGTGTTTAATTCTGATGCCGTATAGATGGTCTGGGTTCGTAAGCTCCTGTAACTAATATTAACCGGAGCAACTCCCCAGTTAGTATTAGTGTCGGTTCCCGAACCAATAGTTACTGTTGTAGCTTCAAGATTGGTGAAGGAACTAATACATAGTACCAAGATTATTGATATAAAAAAAAATAACTTAATAGAGGGCTTTTTAGAACTTAACATAATGGATCTCCTGAAGCTCTTTAGGGTGATAAAGTAGTTTACTGATAGATTTTTGAAAGAATTGGTAGTAGAAAAGAAAATAGTTATTAACTTGACTTTTTTATTAGAGTTAGAGTTCATATATTACCTTAACATTCTCACATATACTCCAATGTAACGGGTGTTTTATTCATAACAACCTCCCGTTTTTTTTCAAAAATATAAATCACCAACAACCTAATACATCTCAGGAGACATCTAGTAAATTGAAAAATATTAGTCAAGTTATTTATCGTAAATGCTTGTTTTTCCACTCAAGATAGTAGTTAAAAAAACAACCCTTAGGAAGGTGTACTTTCTGAATTAAACAAGTTGTACACTTCGCTAAGGGTTGTGAAAAATGTACTTTTTCTTATTTCTGTGGATTTATAAGAGTTCCGCTGAAAAGTATTGTATTGGTAACCGTATCATTGATAAAGAAGAGGAATGGTCTGTCAGCTCTAAAGATTATCGGTTGAGGTCCATCGATAGAAGTAGTCCTCATCACTACAGCTGTCGCCGCAGCTGCTTCTGTTCCCTTTTCATCAACCTCGACAAATGCTTGGTGAATGATCTCATCAATAAAGAATCTCTCTTCATCACTTGTCATGGCAGTGAAGTCAGCATATTCGGAAAAAGCTTCGATCATGCCTAATTTTCTAAACATATCTTTCATATTGTACTTAGCTTCAAACTTAAATTTTGGTAGCTGAAGATCGACCTTTTCAATAGTAAGCGATTCTAATGCCTCATTAAACTTATCATTATCCAAGTTCTCTATAATTGATGCAAGTGGAATATCCTTCTTCGGTAAAATTATGACCATAGCGAGTTCTTCCCCTGTATATGGAAGTTGCACCATTTGATAATCAGCTTTTTCTACATATTGTAAAGAATCATCTCTTCTCATAAAAGGAACTCTGGTACCTCGTTGTGGAGTAACATAGAAATTCTGCTCTCGAGTCATTTCAGGATTAAACTCTTCCAACCAGCTACCCAGAAAATATATGGCATTTGTCAGGATCAATCTCGTATCCGGTGTTACATCACCCGGAGATAGTAAGTCCTTGATCTTCTCTTCTGTCTTCTCTTCAACCCACTCATTGATATGTAATCTGCTCGCTTCGGTTTCTCTAAAGAAATCCAACCTCTCTGCTCCGGCTCCATAGTAACGATTATTTAGGTTAAGGAAATCGTTGCTTAGATTAGCTGTATAGTCAACCCACAAAGCATTGGCATTATTGAGAACTATCCCCTCTCTTTTTCGATTCTCCAGTTCTTGATTAAGTTTTTGGAAAGAGGGGTGGAAAACCTTCTGATCTTCAGCAAAATAGAGTACTTGAGACATCTCTTGCTCAGTGTTTCCTCTTGCTCCGGCATAAGTCATAGCCAGTGCAGAAGAAATAGAATATGGTGAGAAAAAAGTGTTTTGGTTGTTCAACAATGGCAAAATATCGAAAGTTAATTGGTTGATACCATCTGTAATGATCTGATGATCATATTCAACCTCTTCTGCTTTGGCACAAGAGCTAACGATCAAAGCAGTAACAATTACGGTTAAGAATAGTACGAAAATTTTCATGATTCCTCCATGATTTTTTATTTCTAATTTCATTAATAATAGACACTTAAAGCATGTAAAGTTATTTCTATTCCAGTATTTTTTTGATAAAGAAGTAGGTCTCCGGGACATTTCTAAAGAGATGGCGATAATTAGTTTCGCTATCAATGATTATTCTTTCTTCTTTGATCTTCCTGTCAACATTTGCTTCTCCCCAGTTATAGGCAGCTAAAGAGAGTGATACATTATCACGGTATTTATTGAGCAGGTATCGAAAATAAATAGCAGAAATATGTAGATTTGTAGGAGGAAACCAAAGCATACCTTCAACATATTGAGGGAATATATATTTAGCCGTATTTACCTGTACCTGACCTAATCCGATAGCTTTGTTTCGGGAGTATGCCAGAGTTCGAAAAGAACTTTCGGCCGCTACTAACCGATAGAAGAGTTGAGTATCTAAATTATGTGCTTTGGCCACTATCAGAGTCATCAATCTGGCAGACAGCGGATTATAAATAAGGATTAAGATGATCAAAATCCAAAAAATCCATTTAACAAGCTTCCTTTTCCTTTTCATTTGCGGATTTGTTTCCTGACTCGATATAGATTTTGCCGGAACTTCGGATTTTCCGGTTCAAGTTGATAAGCTTTCTGAAAATAGGTGAGTGCCTTCTTTGGTTGTTTTTCCAGCATTAGATAAAAATATCCGAGATTGTTCTGGATATACGGATTTTCCGGATCACATATCTCTGCTTCAAGAAGAGTCTTGAGTGCTTCTTTGATCTCCTTCTTTTCCAAAAGTCGTTGTGATTCGTTTAATAACTCTTTCGCTTTGATGTATTTCTCTCTCAGTTCCGGATCACTGATCCTCTCTAAATATTTTTTGTAGTTCTGATTAGTTGGATGAAATTCGACCAACTTGACCAGCAGTTCTTTTGCCTGATCCCACTCTCTTTGTTGCATATATAACTCTGCCAATGTCAGAGTTGCCAGCTCATTTTCCGGATATGACGAAAGTATTTTCTTAAGATAGTTTTCTGCCTCTGCAAATCGCTTCATTGCTAATAGAGCTAGAGCCAAATTATAGATATTTCCCGGATTGTCTTCTAACATTAGAGCTTTTTCCAGATACAGATATGCCTTCTCCGGTTTACCTTGCACGAGTAGTTTCTGGCCTTTTTTACGATAGTAATTTTGTCGTATATGCTCAACTAAATTAAACATGATTAGCTCTCATTTTATTATATTTTTGTTATTAAGGTTTGGCGGATCAAATTTAAGAGGAAAAAGGTAGCATTCTCTCTGATCGATTCCCGATTTCCCGGAAATATTCTTTTCCACGATTTTATCATCTTTTTATGAGACACTGCAAAACAGACCATACCCACCGGTTTTTCTTCAGTTCCCCCTGTTGGACCGGCTATTCCGGTGACTGCAGCACCAATATCAGACTTGAATTTCTTCCGAACACCTTCTGCCATCTCCTCCGCTGTTTCGGTACTAACAGCTCCATATTCCTCCAGACAAACCTTACTGACACCCAGCAAATCCATCTTGGCTTGATCACTATAAGTAACGACTCCACCACTGAAGAAAGCAGAAGCGCCCGGAATATCGGTTAACTTTGCCTGAATAAGACCACCGGTACAAGACTCTGCTATGGAGAGCTTTAAATCTCCGGAGATCATCAGATTGTGTATTATACCCGGTAATGACTCTTCATCATATCCCCAGATGTTCGGATTACATCTTTCGCATAGCGAATGAAAAATTGAATTAATCAAAACTTCATCAGCACTACTGATCCGGAGATCAACCCTGCCCGGCTGTGATAAAAAAGCCAAGTTAACTTTATCGGGTAGGCTGATATCTTTGATCATGTCTGCTAATTGCGATTCGGGAATATCTATCGTATGAATAGTTCTCACTATCAACGATTTTGCATGATATTTATCAACAAGTAAGGGTTTTACTTTCTCAGTAAATAATGCCTTCATTTCAGTAGGAACACCAGGTAGCATTATTATAAGCTGTTCTCCATGATCATAATATAAACCCGGGGCAGTACCCAAGTCGTTCTTTAAAACAACAAAATCTTGGGGTACTTCTGCCTGACTGCGATTACACTCGGGAGTTGACAATCCTCTACGAGCAAATCTCTGATTGGTCGATGACCAAATCTCTTCATTGAAATTCAATGGTTTTCCAAGAAACAGAGCGATACTTCTTTTGGTAATATCGTCAGATGTTGGTCCCAAACCTCCAACTGTTATAATGACATTGCTTCTTTTTAAACAATCATTCAGAGAGTCTGTAATAGAAGATTCATCATCGGGAACAATAACAGAATACTTAATTGGTAAGCCGATTTTTTCCAGTTCTAATCCTAGAAAAGAAAGATTCGAGTTAACCACCCGTCCCGAGAGTAATTCACTACCAATACATATTACTGCTGTACTACATTTCATTAACTATTCTCTTTACTGCTATCTGTCTTGCTCTTTACCTTCTTCACTACCTTCTTCTCGGACCACTGTAACGGTTTCTTATGATGCAACACCTTTTCGGTCTTAATTCTTTCGTCAAAAGGACTACCTCTCTGATCTTTTTCAGGTTTTCTTGGTTTCTTGACATACTCTTCACGGTGCGGAAATATTATATAGTAACGATCCTCAAAAGCTACATTATCGCCGGCTTTCAACAACCTTCTTCGGGCAATTTCCTTATCTCCGTTTACCCAGACTTTGCCATCCTTGATCATGAAGCGTATTTGTTGATAGTCATCATTTGCTCCTACCGCCTTTAGAAAAGCTTCTAAAGTAATCTCGTCTTCGTGCTTATTTAACCTGAATCTCATCTCTTTAGTCCAAAATCCGAAGTAAATTAATAATTCTTGGCAAAATAGACCCGTTGTTCGCTCTTCTTACCGCACAAAAAGCAGATACCTTCCTCTCTTTCCCCTTCTAAGGGAATACAGCGGATAGTCACTTTCAGATCATCTTTGATCTTATCTTCACATTCTGTGCTGCCGCACCAGTGTGAAAAGGCAAAACCACCATGGATCTCCGGTTTATCTTCATTCTTGGGAGTAAAGAAGCGGTAAAATTCTTCTTTATCATCTATTTTTTTGGTATGTTGCTTTCTTAACTCTAATGCTCGATTATAGATCTCTTCCTGTATTGCATCAAGATAAGAGATAACATTGTTGACAAACTCAGTCCTTGATATCGATTTCTTCTCTTTGGGAGATTTAGTACGCTGTCCCATAAAGACAGAATCGTTTTGCACATCACGAGGTCCTATCTCCAAACGAATAGGGATACCTTTCTTGATCCACTGCCAGTTCTTTTCTCCACCGTTAATATCTCGGGTATCATATTCTATTAAGAGCTTACGGTCATGATAAGTTAACCCTTTCAAGTCCTGCAAGAGCTTCTTGATATAATTATCTACTACTATCCTATCTTCTTCATTGCGATGAATAGGAATAATGGCGATATGAGCAGGAGCTATTCTGGGTGGTAAGATCAGACCATCATCATCACTGTGTGCCATGATCAAAGCACCGATCATTCTGGTAGATACCCCCCAAGAGGTAGTCCAGGCATATTCTTCACGCCCCTCTTTACTCTGAAATTTGATCTCTGATGCTTTGGCAAAATTCTGCCCTAAAAAGTGCGAAGTTCCTGATTGTAATGCCTTTCTATCTTGCATCATCGCTTCGATACAGAAAGTCTGCAATGCACCAGGGAAACGCTCTCCAGCTGTCTTCTCGCCTTTAATTACCGGTATTGCCAGATATTTTTCGGCAAATTCAGCATAGACATCGAGCATACGGTAAGTCTCTTCTACCGCCTCTTCTTCAGAGGCATGAACGGTATGACCTTCCTGCCAAAGGAATTCGGTAGTGCGTAAAAAGAGTCGAGTCCGTAATTCCCAACGTACAACATTAGCCCATTGATTGATCAATAAAGGTAAATCACGATATGAACTTACCCAACGGCTGAACGAAGCTCCTATGATCGTCTCACTGGTTGGTCTGACTATCAAAGGTTCTGTTAACTCGCCAGCTGCTTTAAGACCACCTTTACCATCATCTTCTAAACGGCTGTGAGTAACTACAGCACATTCTTTGGCAAATCCTTCGACGTGTTCAGCTTCTTTCTCAAAGAAACTCTTCGGGATGAAGAGGGGAAAATAGGCATTCCGATGCCCCGTCTCTTTAAACATCGCATCTAAACTGCTCTGAATATTTTCCCAGATCGCATATCCCCATGGTTTGATAACCATACAGCCCCGTACTTCACTATTCTCCGCTAAATCCGCTGCCTTGATTACCTGCTGATACCACTGAGGATAATCCTCATTTCTTGTTGGTGTTATCGCTGTTTTAACTTTGTCTGACATTACTTTCAATCTCCTTATCTGCTTTATAATTCATAAGTTATAGAGATTGAAATAATTTTTGATAGGGCTTAATTGTCAATATTTTTGAATTTTTATCAGGAATTTACATACGTGATTATCCAATCCCCAGTTTCAGTTTGGCAGGTTACTTTGTAGATAAGGATAACCTTCATTGATATTTCCGTTTATCGACCAGATGGTATCAAAATCCCAGCCCACATCCGTATAAGTGGACTCAGTCTTCATTTCTTCCGTACTTTTTCCCTCTCCACCTGAACTTTCAGTCTGCCCGGAAGTTTCAAAATCCCAGAAACTCTCCACAACAACTCCTTCTGATGTTATTCCAACTAGTCCCCCGGTATCCTCTTCACCGGTTACACTACCAGTACTGTAACAGTTCGTTATCAAAGATACATTCCCATTCATACCTACTAAACCACCAACTACACTATCACCTGTTACATCACCCGTGCAATAACTATTAACTATTGAGGAATACCATAGAGTACCAACTAAACCACCGATCCATCTATTTCCTTCAACAATACCTTTACTATAACTATTTTCAACTATAGAAAAATCAGCACGTCCAATCAATCCACCCGATTCAACATCTCCGTTGACATAAGCACTACTGCTGCTGTCGGAAACTCTTGAGTAAAAATAAGCACTACCAACAAGACCTCCAACACAGCGAGTACCATTAACAACTCCGGAGACATGGCAGTTTATTATTTCAGAATTACATGCCATAGCTGCCAAACCACCTACATACCAATCTCCTGTAATATCAACATTTGTCATAAACAGATTCTGAATTGATGCATTCCTGACTATACCCAAAAGACCATTACCATTCATTTCACTGCGATTTGAATACAAGCCTTCAATGGTATAACCCTGACCATCATATGTTCCCGTAAAACACCCATATCTACCATCAGTAGGAGACCATCCTATCGGTAACCAACCCTGTTCATCAAACCAGTCGCTGGTTGCTGAAGCATCAATATCGGCAGTTTGCATATAATGTTTACTCCATTTATCAGAATTTGCACTAATCCAGTAAAGATTCTCCAGTGTCGCTATCTGATAAGGATTTTCTTCCGTACCGTCACCTTCTGATGGGTGAATAGCATCAGGAACTATATCATAAATTTCATAATATGCATTACCGGGAAAACTCTCCTTCCAGCCGAATTTGAAAGCTACAGCCCTTAATTGTGTATGGGTTATGATCTCAATCGGTTCTGTATATCTTGATGATGACGATGTTGGCATACTACCATCGGTTGTATACCTGATGATTACTCCTTCTGTTTCACAGGTTATAGCAACAAATAGTGGTGGAGAATAGATACCTGCCGGTGGATCGAATTCCGGTGTAGAAACCCTATTCTCCGGCTCGGTTGTTTTCTCACTGCAACTAATGACTAACAGAGAGATGATTATCAACACCATAAAACCGCACATCCTTTCTCTCATATTTACCTCCAATAAAAGGATTGATTTAAATCACAGAATACACATGTTGTATTTTTTACGATAACCTTCTTATATTATTCTCACTAAAATCGCTTATCACACGATTAACAAATATTTTATTATCTAAAGATTGTCAACCTTTCGATACTCTCGTCTTTGCTTATCAACCTATAATTACAGAATACCAGAAAACCGATACTTTTACTCAATTCACAGTATTATTAATCATTACACTATAGTTAACTTATCAATTTGAGTTGTGTTTCTTAAATTTAACCATTAGGAAGGGATATAGTCGGATATATCCGACTATATCCCTTCCTAATGGTTCATAACAAGTTAAATCCTATATCGCTCTCATTTAAAATCGGCTTAACCTCAGAATCAATTAGTTAGCAATCTTAGCCGCTGAAATGCAAATGAGTATTATTCTCATTTATATCTTGACAGTGTTCAGTGGTTTGAAAATCGTGTTACCTAAGTTATCGAGTGTTCAAGGAGTATGAATACAATGGAATACAGAGAAGTATTCATTAATTATTTACAATCACGAGGTTTGAAGTTAACCCGACCACGTGAAGCGATTTTAGATGCCGTTTTTGCAATTCATTCTCATTTCGATGCAGAGGAGTTGTATCAAATGATGCGTAATAATAAAAGCAATGTATCTCTGGCAACTGTATATCGCACCCTCCCCTATCTGCTACAAGCAGGATTGATCCGCAAATCTATGTGTGATGAAAGCAAAGAGCATTATGAGCATATCTATGGTCATCCCAATCATCTGCATCTGCTCTGTGTTGCCTGTGGCAGGATAGTGGAACAGACAGATGAAGAATTAGAGCGGGTATTAAACCGTATTGCTAAACATAACGGTTTTTCCATGCAAGATAACACTGTGAGAATAAAGGGACTCTGTTCCCTTTGTCGCAAAAAGCCATAAGGAAAAATGTAATACTATGAAAACTTTGAAAATAGCTTTAGCAGGCAATCCCAATAGTGGCAAAACTACTCTCTTCAATGCTCTGACAGGGTTTAAACAACGGGTCGGTAATTGGCCGGGTGTTACTGTAGAACGGAAAGAGGGTCAATATATTCATCAAGATCAGAAAATTGAAGTTGTTGACCTGCCTGGGATCTACTCCTTTTCTGCTTACTCTTTAGATGAAAAGATAGCTCGTGAATATATCTTACATAATGAGCCCGATTTAGTCGTAAATATTATCGATGCCTCAAATCTAGAACGAAGTCTTTATCTGACAACTCAGATCATAGAAATGAAAAGACCGCTCATTGTGGCACTAAATATGATGGATGTAGCACAACAGCGAAGAGTCAAGATCGAAGTAGAACATTTGGCACAACATTTAGGATGTCCTGTAGTTCCTATAATAGCGAGTAAGAAGAGTGGTCTGGAAGAACTGAAAGACACAATTTTGTCGGCGATGCAAGCAACACCAATATCTCCAACTAAGGTGTATTATGATTCTATTGTAGAAGAGGTAATCGGGGAATTACAGAAAGAGGTTGAGCCTTATGCTGATAAACATGCCGTTGATAGTCGTTGGTTAGCAATAAAGCTTCTGGAGAGCGATCCCTTGGCTTCAGAATTAACCAATAGAGAGTTAGCTGATCATGTACAAGCAGCTTCTCATAAGATCAGTAAACATACCGGACAAGAGGCAGATATAGTAGTGCTCGATGGTCGTTACGGTTTCATAAACGGCTTAACTAAGGATGTTATTCATAAAGAGAGCCATTTTCAAAGAGGGTTGACCGATGTCATTGATCAAATTGTACTAAATCGTTTATTCGGAGTACCGATATTTTTAGTGATCCTGTATCTGGTCTTTCTTCTTACTATTGGAGTCGGGGAACCCTTTATCGAGTTTTTTGACAGATTCTTCGGCACTATATTTGTCGATGGATTTGCCCATTTATTAATGTCGATTAATGCGCCGGCTTGGTTGATCACCTTTTTAGCTCACGGTATAGGGAATGGAATCAGAACGGTATCAACCTTTATACCACCCATATTTTTTATCTTCTTCTCATTATCCATACTGGAAGATTCGGGTTACATGTCTCGTGCTGCCTTTGTTATGGATCGTTTTATGCGTTATATCGGCTTACCCGGCAAAGCTTTCATTCCGATGCTGGTTGGCTTTGGTTGTAATGTGCCGGCAATAATGGCAACCCGAACCTTGGAGAATGAAAAGGACAGGATTTTGACGATCCTCATCAATCCCTTTATGTCTTGTGGAGCTAAACTGCCTGTTTATGCTCTATTTGCTGCCATATTCTTTCCTGCAACCGGAGGAAGGATCATCTTTCTATTATATTTGATCGGCATCCTCTTGGCAATTTTTACCGGTTTCATATTCAAAAGCACCCTCTTCAAAGGAGAGACTTCATCATTCGTTATGGAGTTACCACTCTATCATATTCCGACTATGAACGGAATCTTTATGCATACTTGGCGGAGATTGAAGAGTTTTATCCTCAGAGCGGGTAAAGTCATTATTTTAGCAGTAATCGTGCTCTCTTTTCTCAACTCATTGGGTACTGACGGGCAGTTTCGCTTTGCTGAATCTGAAAAATCGATCTTGAGTGCTACAGGGAGATATCTTACCCCAATCTTTTCACCAATGGGAATAAGTCAGGATAACTGGCCGGCAACTGTCGGTTTGTTTACCGGAGTTTTTGCTAAGGAGGTTATCATAGGAACCTTGGGAACTCTTTATGAAACACTTGGCGGAGAGGAAGAGATCGAGGAAGAGGATTTTCAATTTTGGCAGGGAATTAGAGAGGCATTTTCGGCAATACCGGAAGGATTTTCAAGTGAAGAAGAAGAGTTTGAGATCAAAAGCGAAGGTGAGATGATAAAACGTTTCGGTGGGAGAAATAACGCTTTTGCTTATCTTTTATTTGTCTTGATCTACATGCCCTGTGTGGCTGCTATCGGTGCTATCTATCGAGAAACAAATCTTAAATGGACTCTCTTCTCTGTGGGGTATCTGACAATTCTGGCATGGATCATAGCTACACTCTTCTACCAGTTCAGCATCTTCTTTGAGAATCCACAGGGTGCTATCCAATGGATATCAATCAGTATAGGATTATATGTCATAATCTTCCTATTGTTGCGTTTTATAGGTAAAAGAAAATTAACAAAGAGGATATAAATGAGTATTTTTCGTAAAAAGGGTAATGATGATAATGGTCTTATCAAAGAAGTCAACATCGGATGTAATCAGCAAGATAGATGTCACATGAGACGTAGGCGACGTCATGGAAAATCTTTAGCTGCTTGGGAAGCTATGGGGAAGAATGAGATCCCTCTCTGTGAGTGCCCTGCCGGATCTTTATGTATCGTCAGCTTCAATCCCAATAAGATGACCAAAGAAATTGGACTCAATCCCGGTAAAACTATCGCTGTCTATAAAAATGAACCCGCAGATTCCAATATGATCGTCTGTCTTGATACTACAAGATATATTCTCCCTAAATCTATAGCAAAAAAGATAATAACAAAGGCATTTACCGATGTTGATTCGGTAAACGAGAAATAGAATTTTTATTGAGGGATCTATAGTGATTCCCGAATTGTTAGCTATCATCAAGGAGAAAAAGAGAATTTCTCTTAGTGACCTGAGCGTTTTGAGTAAGCAAAGGGAAGAAGTTATCGAACAGATAATGGAACAGCTTTCCCGTAAGAACTTAGTTAAGAAAGATACTATTCTTTGTCATGGTTGTATGAAAGATTGTACTACCTGTCTCAAACGTGGTGATTTGATCTTTTATGAAATCGTGTAACGATCTATTTTATGAGGTTCATCCCTATCCATCTTTTATACCTAATAATGCAAAGAGATTGATCATCGGCAGTTTTCCTCCGATAAAGCTGACTAGAAAGATCAAAGACGATAACAGCGATCCTATCAATACACTCTATAATGATTACCTGATTAGAAATCCGAAAACTGCAAGAGATCTTTATTTCTATTACGGGAGCGATGAGAATCTCTTTTGGAAGATCATCGCTGATATCTATAAGATTGAGCCACTGAATCTCAATACTATTCAAGAATGGTTAACTGATACCAACACTGCTGTTACCGACATCATTGATATATGTGTCAGAAAAGTATATGATAAAGTAAATAAATGTTATGTCCTGCCAGCATCTATACCCAAATATAGAAATTGGCAAGAACTGAGAGTTTGTTCCGGTGATATTGCCCTCTACTCCACTCAATACAGAAATATTCCGGCTCTCTTAGTCACACACAAGAATATAAATCATTTGATATTCACCGGTAACTTCGTCTTCCGTGGGTTTATGAGAGCATTTAAAGATCAAGTCTATTATGATAAAGATCGTTCAGAGATCGTAACAGACAGAAGTAAATTTCTTCGTGTCTCGATCTTAATCTCACCTTCGGGAGCGGCTAATAAGAGTATTGGCAGTACCAGTGAATACAAGATTAAAAAAGAAAAAGATCCACATTATAATACTTATCAATATAGATTAGAAATGTATAGAGATATCTTGAAATAGTTTAGGATATTGGATTTAGCAGAACAACCGAATAGCAACAAACTCCGTCTTGAGAACCACTGATCCCTAAACCCTCTTCAGTAGTAGCTTTTACGGAAATATTAGCAATATCGGTCTCTAAGTCAGAAGCCAGATTCTTGCGCATTGCCTCAATATAATGACATAACTTAGGTTCCTGTAAACAGATAGTAATGTCAATGTTGCCGATCTGGTAATCCTTTCCTTTTACCAGATTGTAAGATTTCCGTAAGAGGATCCTGCTATCGATGTCCTTGTATTTATCATCAGAGTCGGGGAATAACTTACCGATATCACCTAATGCCAGAGCACCTAACAAAGCATCAATAAGAGAATGAATAAGTACATCGGCATCAGAATGCCCTAAGCAACCTTTTGAGAAGGGGATTTCCACGCCACCGAGGATTAACTTTCGTCCCTCAATCAGACGATGTACATCATAACCTAAGCCGATTTTCATTATAATACCTGTTAATCTACTGTAATTGATTTGGATACATTTTTTGGAACATCAGGATGTACTCCGTGATCAAGCATACCAAGGCGATCGAGATACTGCATCTTTCTGATACTCATTTTCAATGCCAGTAGTTGTAGAACAATAGTAGCAGAAAAAGTCGTCATCAAAGTATCACCTGTCTTGGGTAGTATTATATAACCACAACCGTAATAAGAGCCATCACTATTGGGATTCTTCATAGCATTTTCCATCAATTTTTCATTCTCTTCGGCTATGATAAAAGTATCTGCTCCTCTGATCTTATGAGTATTGATCTGTGAAATTGTCAAGTTAACATCCCGTTCTTCCGGTCCTGTTATATAGGCGATCGGATAATTACGGAACAAAGAATCAAACACGTTGAATTCTTGTACGATTTCCTTGAAAAGGTCTGTGGCTTCTTTGGAGAAATGAAAGGGGAATGTCTTATCGAAGATGTATTTCATTAATGCTTTCGTTACTTCCCTTCGAACTTCATAAGGAATCTTTCTCTTAATACCCAAAATCTCAACCTGATCAGAGATCTTGTCGGTGTATTTGGTCATTGCTTTGATATTCTTGAGTCCATATATAGTATTTTTCCCGAGAATAGTGTTAGGTCCATGTTTGAATTCAGAGCCCTCCTGCCCCTCGGTATGATTAAGAACAGTTTCCCTAACTTTTAGTGCACCTTCTTTAGCTACTCCAACCAGCTTGGTCGCTAAGATATGAATTGAAGGTTCCAAGTATATCTTACCGGCAACAAAGTCGATTTGATCTTTTGTCGATTCGATCGTCTCTTTTATCAGCAGTGGAATATCACGGAAGAATTTACGGTACTTTTCAAAATTCTTGTAGGAAAGATTGGCTTTTTCAGAGTTCAACTTACCTTCTTCTATCATATCTAGTTTCTTTGCAGCAGTCCTGATAGCTAAATAGTAAAAAAGTGTGATCTGATTTATAAAACTCTTGGTGGCCGGTACTGCTATTTCTTGCCCACAGTAAATAGGGATAGAAACATCACTCTTCTCCTGTCCCAGTGTTGAGTTAATATTATTTACCAGCACTATTTTATTGATATTGATCGGCATGTTGTCAATATCGTTGAAAATATCAATCAAATCCTTTGTCTCGCCGCTTTGCGATACACCAATTACCACATCATTATTCTGCAGACACTTATTGTATTGACCGCGAAACTCACCTGGAAGCACAGGAATGATCTCTACTCCAGCGATCTCATTAAAGAACATCGCTCCCACTTTAGTAGCGTGAAAAGAAGTACCGCAAGACATAGTATAGATAGTTCTGCTACTCTCAAGTGTTTTTCCAACAAGGGAAGTAAACTCTTGGATCTTAGTTTCAAAACTCTTATGATCATTATGCTCAGTAACAGAGTCGAGTGCTTTGCTTACCAATATTCTCTTCTTATCAAACTCTTTGCCAATCAGATCGATAAAGACATTTTTCTCACTTGAGAAAAAGTACTTCTTCTCAAAATCCTCTTTTACCAACTCATCATAAATGGCTGTATAATGCTCTATTATCTTCTTAAGAAAATTATCTGATAGCTTATTTGATATAAACAAATCAAAGAGTTTCTGCTGATTATCGAACTTCTCTTCTCCCAAAATATCTTCAGTCAGCTTCTCGAATAAGCTCTGCATCTTGTACTTTCTTAAGAAGGCAATCATCCTACGTCCGGTATTAGAACCACCGTTGATGATCTTTATCAAACGACCGGTTGTATCAACTTCCGCGTGAATCTCCTGTTCCATGAAATATTCAAACTCAGGCAGCAGTTCAGTATCTTCAACTCTAAGCTTAGATCTGACCGGCTTCGTGTCGATTATATCTCCCTTGGAATATTGTAGATTAGGTTGGTTTAACTTTTTAAACATCAGGTCTTTGAAGGCATAAATCTTGTATGAATCACCGTTAAATTCAACAAACGAACCCTCTTTCATATCTACAAGATATTTTGTGAATTTGAGAATAGCAGTCAGATCTGATGATACGAGAGAAAATCGATTATCACCCTCTATTGTTCCAATACCAAAATATAATGAACTACCAGATTTTATACCATAAGTCATCTCTGTTACCGGATCAACTATTACTGCAGCATACGAACCTATCATGGCTTCTGAAGCCGATATAATTGCTTGTCTCAAACACTTTTTTCTTGTTTCAATATCTACTTTCTTGTCGGGAGATCTGCGTTCCAGCTCAATGTCAAAATAGTGCTCAATAGTATGAACAAGCGTTTCCCCATCATTATCAGAAAGAATTTTATGACCCTGATGAAGTAGAAATGTTTTCAATTGTGGAGTATTCGTTATGTTACCGTTATGAGCTCCATAAAGATGAACTTTACAATGAACTTCATGAGGTTGGGCATTGATCTTATCAACCTTGCCGAAAGTTGCCCAACGAACCTGGCCGCAAAAGATCTTGCCTTGTTGTTTATTGATCTGTAGTGTCTCTATAAGAGTACTTGGTGCTCCAACATCTTTCATAGAGACAATGTTCTTTTTGTCATCCTGAAAAACAGCCCCGGTCGAATCATATCCCCGATATTCGAGAGATTTCAATAACAGAGAGGCATATTCACCAAGTTTTGGTGAAACTTTAACGATACTCAATCCTAAAACTCCACAACCAATACCAAAAATCGGGATTGGTATTTTGAACCTATCAATAAGATCAATCAATCTATAAAGAACTATTGTTAACTTCTTTTTCATATAATCTTTCCTATCTCTTATTACTTCATAACCTTTTACTGATCAAGAGCTTTACGAACTCATAATCTGCCGGTTCAGTTATTTTGATATTATATGCTGATGTCTCAGCTACATATACAGGATAACCGAAATATTCCAAAATTGCTGCATCATCTGTAAAAACCACCTTGTCTTCTACTGCCTTTTTATGGCAATCAGCTATAAGCTGGTAAGCAAATACTTGGGGTGTAAAAATTTCATATAGTAAAGTACGTGGTAGTGTATTGATGACCTTATTACCCTTTACTTCTTTTATTGTATTTCTTATCTTATGCCCTGGAATAACTGCTTTATGTTCTCTAACTAGATCTAATAACTTGGTAATCTCCTCTAAAGTGATTAATGGTCTAACCCCATCATGGATTAACACGTAATCCGTATTGCTCGGGACTAACGAAAGTGCATTATATACAGACTCCTGTCTGACCTCCCCACCCTTCACTACAACAATGCTCTTATCCGGAAAATGCATATCTAGTAAAGATTTAGTATAGTTCAAACTATCTGTCGGGGCAGTAACATAAATACTTTCAATATCAGGATGAAAATAAAAGTTTTCTACAGACCAGATAAGAACCGGCTTTCCATTGATATCAAGATATTGCTTTTTATCTTTTCCCGGATAGCGCTTTCCTACTCCACCCGCTGTGATTATGGCTACATTTTTCATCAGAGAGACCTATTTTTTCTTTATCATAATTAATGATTATTTATTCAAAGAAGAGAGGGAATTAGTCAAGATAAATTGATATCAATACAGCTTGTACCTTGATCATATTAAATAATATTTAGGGTAATTATGAATTTTTTGTTGACATTTAGAAGGCCATAATTCCCTGATTATTGCATGTATACACAGAAGGCTCAGTGTTAAATGAGGTAAAAAAAGAGGCGCTTATAGTGTTTGAACACTTACGGGCATTACACGTCGATCCTGTTCATAACAGGACGAATTCCTGCTCTTGGTCAAATTTTTCTTGGTTGGCAAATTCCCAGTTAATTATGATGTATCATCTCTATGTAATAAAAAGGAGTTAATTATGAAAGCACTAATTTGCTTGATAATGTTATTGGGTTTAATAATCTCTTTATCAGCAGAGGAATATCCAATAGCAATATCTATAACCGGTCCTACTTTCTACAATGTATTACGTATTTCCAGTTTCGACTTGCAAGTCCCGGCAAATCAACCGTTGTTTTTCAGAGTAGTTGCCAATAACATTACTACTGAAAACATTGACAATCCTTATCTGTTTTTTTCTTTAAATAAAAACTCTGATCTTCTTATCGAACCTGAAACCCGAGTAAGATACAAATTTGCTCTAACTCCCAATCAACCATTAGTTTTTACTAATCGTGATGTTATCACAGAAGTTGGATCAACTCTATTTGATTCGCCTTATCCAGTTTTCACAGCACTTGATGTTATAGAAAACATGCCTGATTTTCGTGATGTTATCTTAAATACTGGACTTTTCCCTGATGGAGATTATACATTTACTGTTCAATTCCGAAGTAATGTATTTCCATATCAAGCTTTGTCAAATGAAGTTAGCTTAACTTTTCTTATCCGCAATCCTGGCGGGATATTTTTAATAAACCCGGGAACCATTCTTGGCGGTGCAATCCCAATTGTGAGCAGTTTACCTGTCAATTTTTTATGGTCCAGCAACTTAGCTGCCAGTACATTTAACCCATTCCGATTAATCGTCAAAGAATTTGATGATCCGTATCTACTCTATCCAGAATTTATTGAAACGGAAGGACATACAATTACTGATGTTGAAATATTGACCGGAACTTATTATTCCGACTTTGTCCCGTTACAAGAAGACAGATACTATGCTTGGAAGATCGAAACACCGATAATAGATCCGACATTAGCCCTTCCAGCGTCAATAAGCAGCCCTTACAATGTTTTTAGGTATTCAACCGGTAATGGATATGATAATGAAGGAGTATTGAATGCTATAAGAATTTATCTTCTAAGTTTGAATATTCAATGGGTAACTGAATTGTTGAATAGTGGTTTTGATCCGAGTGGTATAATTGATTATAATGGAACTATCTGGAGTGGTACCGGAGCTGAGAATATGATCAATGAGCTGAAAAACCGACCTGTTATTGACGTAAATCTTGCGGAATAAGAGAGGAGGAGGAGTTATGAAACAGATAATATTGGCTGCTATTCTACTGGTTTTGTTAACCAGTATCTCATTTGCTGAATCTCCAGTTGCTTTGACCCTTCGCATGAGGGGAGATATTACACTCCAACGCGCTGATAAAGAGAATAAATTGCATGAAGGATTACCTCTTATTAATCGGGATGTTCTCAATAGTCGCGATGATTCTTTTGCTTTTATTAAGTTTATTGATGATGGTGCTACGGTGAGACTTTTTGCTAATTCGATTTTGTCTATCAATGCCGATAAAGAAGACGATAAATTGAATAAAACATCATTTCTTAGTATTGGTACTATTTTTTCTAATATAAACAGCCGACGTGGAAGATATGAAATCGAGACCCCTACCACAGTTGCTTCTGTTAAGGGAACAGAGGGCTTTATTGATACTGAAGAAGATGGTACAACTTATATCATTACCTTAAAAGGGGAATTTGAAGTAGAAAATACTATTTCGGGTAGGCAGGCAGATGTTCCTGCTGGCTATACCTGTAAATCAAGCCCGAACGGAGATCTTGAGGTTTATCTTACTGAAGAGATCGACCAGGAATGGTTAGATGCTATTGCAGACATGCCACATAGTGATAGCAACAAACTAAAAATTGAAATTATGAATCAAGATAATGAGAGAAAGATCATCGAAATCGAATTAGAGTAATTATTAGAGACTACTATGAAAGCAATTTTCTTCCTCATATTGATAGCTTTGTCTTTGTCTCTCAATGCCGAGATAATATTGCAGCATTTTCCACCTTCGGAATTGCATCGAAACGACGAGACTGCAGTTATATTGAATATTCTTGGACCTTATGATGATATCGAAGAAATTGTTTTTTCCTACAGAACAATTGGACAGGAGACTTATGATGAGATAATTCGCAGTCGCTTTGAAATTATCTCAAGAGAAGTCCTCTTTCGATTGCCAAGAATTCCTATCTCTTTGAGTGGTTACGAATATCTATTCACTGTCAAGATATCTGATAGCACAATCATAACTCTCCCTGAAAACCAACCGAAAATCAACCCTTTCAGAGTTTTTGCTCCTGTAACAATGCCGGCAGTAACAGGATTTATATTGCTCAACCCGGTAACCAGTGTTAGTTTTGATCAAGATTTAGTATTAGGGGTATCATTTTACAATCTTGAAAATATTATTGAACCCAATTCTATTATACTATTCCAAAATGGTAGAGATGTAACTAATTTAGCTACTATTACCCCTCCATTATTGGTTTACAGTATAAATAACCCTCGATCAGGTAACTATCTTTTCCAGATAAGGGCTTTAAGTTATGATGGGAAACTGATGGAGTCACCAGTTTGGAGTTACAATGTTGAATCCAGACCGACTTTTATTGATGATCTTCCCTTTGATTTTCGAGGAAATGCTGTTTTCAATTCCAATGTCCGTAGTGTTTCTGATTCTAACAGCAGTTTTCAAGGTCTTTCGCAAAATGATGCTAGTTTGAGGTTGAATCTACAGGCACGACAGGATTGGTTTTTATTCAGAAGCAGATTTTACCTCTCATCTTATGAGAGTAGCTCCAGACAACCAATCAATCGCTATTCATTAGGAGTTACAGTTCCCTATTTCGATCTCGATCTGATAGACTCAACTCCAAACTATGGTACTTTTCTCCTGAGTAATAAAAACATCCGAGGTATCTCAGGGAAATTGCATTATCAAAAGGTGGCTCTCAAATCAGCTTATGGACAAACAACAAGAGCAGTTGACGGACAAACCATTTCTGAAGTTCTATATACAGCCGGAACGTTTCAGCGAAATACTCTCGCCTCCAAGTTAGAATTTGGTAGTCAGGAGAGCTTTCTTTTAGGCATTGGATTTGTAAAAAACAAAGATAAGATGTCTTCAATAGACGAAAAATATTATATTGTGGAAACAGATACAACTTATATAGCTTTAACTACACCAAAAGATAATTTTGTCATCGGAAGCGATTTGAGATTAGCTTTAGATAGACAACGGTTAATTTTTGGTGCTGAGATCGCTGCCAGCTTGTATAACAGCAACATTATCGATGGTGTGTTAAGCAAGGATAGTCTGGAAACTTTTTTAGATGAGTCGATACCTTTTGACCCTGAATCGTATGAAAGTATCATAATTATAAACAAAAACATGGAACCAATAATACCTAACATAGCTAACCTTGCTTACAGATTATACCTAAACTGGTTCATAGCAGGTAATTTCATTAATGTTTCCTATTCGCAAGTCGGTGCTAGTTTTCGTTCATTATCTTCAGGATATTTACAGAATGATGCCCGTATATTTACTATTTCAGATAACGTTAGTTTGTTAAATAATCAGCTGATCTTAGACGCCGGACTGAACATAATCCGAGATAACCTTTCTGAACAGAAGCTTACTACAACAACTAATACAAACTGGTATTTACAGTCAATGGTCCGACCTCGTGAACTTCCTTATATGAGATTTGGATACAATACGAATTCCTTTGCTGATGATCTGGATGATAGCAACATCAAACAAAAAATGGGTACTTTTAATATCGGTGTCGGATATCATTTTGTGCAAAATCCATACACTATTACTACTCTTGATCTCGGCCTCTCTTTCTCCAATGATAGGGATCAGACTGATTTCAATACCTTCGATCTCAAGCGAAATAGTTTCCAACTCTCTGTTTTCAATTCGCTTAAAGATATACCATTAGTAACTAGATTTAATTTCACTAATTCAATGCATAAAGATAATAGTCAATTTGGATATGATAGCAGACATTACCGCTCTTTCAGCATAAGAAATGAGTATTCTCTATTGGATAGAACTGTAAGGCCATACTTGAATCTACGGCTCAATACATTTAGCGGAGATCAGGAATCGCAGTTATCATCAAACTTTGAATTAGGTACCATCTACTCTCCATTCCCCACAACTACGATCAACACTAGTATGGAGCTAATGAATTACAACAATAAAGACGTTTCCGATCTCGATTATTCTAGATATACTTGGAAACTCAATATCGCTCAGAGATTTTGATCCTAATAACGACCAGATATTTAATAATAGTAGTGATACTCTTCTTAGAATAACTACTTTGGAGTTATGATGTTTAAAAAGAACATACATTATCTGATCATTCCAATTATTCTATTTATTTTCGCTCAGATCATCTTCCAGACTCATTTCTGGCATTTCTTAGAATATAAAGCATATGACACCCTGTTCCGTATCAGGGGAGTAAAGCAAACAACAGAACAAATTGTTATTATTGCTATTGATGATGATTCATTCAGTTCTCTTGATATGCGCTGGCCCTTTCCCAGAGAGCTATATGCCCGCATGATCAACAACTTGAACAGGGCTGGAGCGAAACAGATCGTCTTCGATATCAGTTTTACAGAAACTTCTTACCTGGATGATGATGAAGCTCTGATCAAAGCTGCTGAAGAGTTCGAAAATGTTATTTTTGCCGGAAAAATGGTGCATGATCATCGAACACGATATGATATTACACAATTGATCAAACCAATACCCCCAATCAGAGAAAGGAATTTCAACTGGGGACTGGTCAATATTAGCCCAGATATTGATGGATTTATCAGAAGATATACTCTCTTTGAAGAATATGGGCATCTATTTTATTATCCAATCGGAATCGTATCTTTAGCAAACCTTTATCAATACGATTATTACTGGAAAAGCAAGATCCACTTAGAAGCTGGTTTTATTAACCTACATGATTGCAAAATTCCTAAAATTTATGGTAATCGTGCACTCATTCAATACTATGGACCACCAAAGACTTTTCAGCATTTTTCCTTTTCCAGTGTTATCGATGATAGTGATTATCTCCTGCCTGGTATTGAAACCGAGGATTTCCAGATAAACGAATTCTATTATCTTCTTGATAGGGAAGTATTTAAGGATAAAATTGTTCTAATTGGTGCAACTGTTGATGAATTGCATGATGTGTTTCAAACACCCTTTACATCACAACGTTTGATGCCCGGAGTAGAAATTCATGCTAATTTTATCGAAATGGTGCTACAGAATGATTTCTTAGAGACTTTCTCACCCTTCTATATGTTTTTTATCGTATTGTTGGTTGCGCTTCTCTGTTACTTTATCTTTACAAATATGAAGCCGGTAATTTCTCTTTTTTTTAGTTTACTCTTCATCTTTGCTTATCTCTTTCTTGCCTTCTCATACTTTACTAACAGTAACCTTGTACTTGCCTTACTTCCAATACCATTCATCATAATCGTTACTTATCTTGGTAGTTTGGTTTATCATTACATAAAAGCAAGCAGAGAACGTAAGTTTATTAAGAAAACCTTTATGCATTTCATGGCGCCGGAATTAGTCAATGAACTGCTAAAAAATCCAAAGATGCTCAAGTATGGTGGTGCACAACAAGAAATAACCGTACTCTTTTCAGATATACGTGATTTTACAAACTACTCTGAAAAACACTCACCGCAGGACACAGTTACAATATTACAGGAATACCTGACCGAGATGGTAGAGATAATTATCAAAAACCGCGGTATTGTGGATAAGTTCGTTGGTGATGAGATCATGGCACTATACGGAACTCCGGTTAAATTAGAAAACTCAGCACTTGCTGCCTGTAAGTCAGCAGTACAAATGCGGCTTAGGATGAACGAACTTTGTAAAAAATGGGAAAAAGAGGGCAAAGATATTTTCGAAATCGGGATCGGTATTAATACCGGTCCTGCTGTTGTCGGAAACCTCGGTTCGCAGCAGATCTTCGATTATACTGCTATCGGAGATACAATAAACCTTTGTGCCCGTTTAGAAAACCTTAACAAAGAGTATGAAACCCAAACCAAGATCATAATCAGCGAATATACACTACAACATGTAGAGAAATTTGTCGATGTCAGGTTTATTGACGAAGTTAAAGTAAAGGGAAAAGATATCGCTGTTAAGATATATGAACTAGTCAATATCAAAGTAACACCAATAACATAAGGGCTTAATAGAATCCGACCCTTTAGCGGATTAGATAATCTAAATACAAAAGATCTGTCTATTACAGTTCTTTGGATATAGAGGTATATAAAGCATTACTTATGTTGTTACACAGTAATCATCGCTAACTTATCGAAAAAATCCGGAAAAGATTTTCTTACAGATTCTCTTGAATCTATTTGTATCTGCTGAAAAATTGATGTTAAAATTGTAAAAGACATTACTAATCTGTGATCATTATAAGTGTTGAGAGTTACTGGTGGTGGATCGGATAATAGGGGGTTAATAGTTAAAGTTTCTCCTTCGAAGTGAATATCAATTCCGATTTTTAATAACTCTGTTACTAGGGCTGAAATACGGTCTGACTCTTTATATCTGAGATGGTGAATATTCGTTATCTTAGTCTTACTGTCTGCAAATAGTGCAAGAACAGCTAAAGTCGGCACTTGATCAGGCATATCACCCATATCAGCCTCAGTACCGTGTAATGCTCTACTCTTAACAGTTATTGTCTTGCCTGTAATGTTCACTGCTGCACCCATATTCCGTAATAGTTCAAGAAATTGAAAATCTGCCTGCTGTGAGGTTGTTTTTTCTGTTACTATACCTATCGGATTGCTGCTTAATGCCCCTAAAGCCCAAAAATAGCAGGCAGAAGAAAAGTCTTCTTCTATGGTATAAGTCTCGGGATTTAGATAATCTTGTTGGTTAATGACAACATAACCTTCCTCCCTATATATCTTGATTCCAAATGATTCCAGAACCTTTAAGGTCAAAGAGATATAGGAAGATGAAACCTGTTCTTTGGTTTGTTTAATCCTAATCCCTTTCTCAAAGAGGGGAGTTGAGAGTAAGATCGCACTCAAAAATTGACTGCTGATAGAAGCGTTTTGGGCAAGAATTTCTTCCGCTTCTTTGGTCAGAGACAGGAATACCTTACCTTTTACATATATCATAGTCCCTGATTTAAAAGCATCTCCACCTAAAGCAGGGATTAAATCCAAAAAAGGTTCAACTGGACGTTCATTGAGTTGCGGACTAAGTTTTATTCTGGCGTTCATATCTTGCCAACCTGCCAATCTGAGAAGGAGAAATCTTAAAGCAGCTGCAGAATCTTTGATATATATATCAGGATTTAGAGTTACTGTTGTGGGTGGACTTAAATTGAGAAAATCTTTTTCAACTTGTGATTTAAAACCCAATATCTGAAGAGCTTCTAACAGTGTTATAGAATCTTCACATGAAGGAAAGTTGTAGATCTTGAGCGGTTTGTTTAAAAATGTAGCAACGATCAAAGCTCTGATGGCGATAGATTTAGAACCGGGCAGGGTTATCAACCCCTGCCCGTTAAATGTATATTTCATGAAATCGTTAAAAACTATACTATTTTTGAGATGATCAAATATACATCCTTGCCGTTGATATCCATCTTCTTCATATCGGGAAGGATCTCAGAAGTACGTTCGATATTGACTGTCAGGGTCTCATTCTTGATATACTCTGCAAATTGCTCGAAGACTTCAGCCAGCTCATCATCACTGCTATATTTGATCTCGATATTATCCATGATCTCAAAATCGAGTTCTTTACGAGTATATTGGATTTTATTTACCAGCTCGCGGGCAAATCCCTCTTTTATTAACTCGGGTGTTAATCTGATATCTAAAGCAACGAATTTATCCTTCTCACTTTCCAGTACAAAACCTTCCTTGTTTTCGTATGTGATAAATAGATCATCTTCATCAATCTTGATACTGTTTCCTTCAACTGAGATGTAATATGACTTTCCTTTATTGAACATATCAACTATTTGATTTGCATTAGCATCCTCAAGAATAGAAGAGATCTGTTTCATATACTTGCCATATTTCGGACCCATCGTCTTGAAGTTCGGTTTAACAATATAATCAACAAGCTGGCTCTTATTCTCCAGAAACAAGATCTCTTTTACATTGATCTCTTCCTTGATCAGTTCTGCCATCTTCTCAGCTGTAGCTTGATACTCTTGCGGGACATAGAGTGCCTGAAGTGTCTGTCTAACTTTGATATGACAGTTGTTGCGGGCAGTTCTGCCTAAAGAAACCAGATCAATGATCACACCCATCTCTTCTTCCAGTTTCTTATCAATATAATCCGGATTAGCAAGGGGATAATCTGTTAGATGAACACTCTTTCCTTTAGTCAGATTTGTATAGATTTCTTCTGCTAAATATGGCGCAAATGGTGCTAGTAGTTTACTGACATTGACCATGACATAAAATAGTGTTTTGTAGGCATCTTCTTTGTCTTTGGTCAAACTCATTGCCCAATACCTTCGACGTGCTCTACGAACATACCAGTTGCTCAACTCATCAAGAATAAAGTCCTGTAATAGACGAACCGAACGAGTAAGTTCATATCTTTCATTATAGTAATTAATCTCTGTCACTAATGAATGAAAGCGGGAAACTATCCATCTGTCAAGATCAGCTGTAAACTCAGAGGGATCAATTTTATCCTCTGATGTTTCATATTGATCAATATTGGCATAAGTAGCAAAGAAGGAATACACATTCTTCATCGTTCCAATAAGCTTGTTCAGTACTTCCTCTACCCCTTTGGTATCAAATTTGGTTGGTACCCATGGGGGACTGACAGCAAGCAGATACCATCTGATTGCATCTGCTCCATATTGTTGCATCAACTCAACCGGATTGACTGTATTTCCTTTGCTCTTGCTCATCTTCTGACCGGTCTTATCAAGAATTAGATCATTGACCAATACACTGCGAAAAGAAGAACGACCTTTCAAAATAGTTGAGATTGCTAACATAGTATAAAACCAACCTCTCGTCTGATCGATCCCTTCTGAGATAAAGTCAGCCGGGAAAAGATCGGTATCAAACTCTTCTTCTCTCTCAAAAGGATAGTGCCATTGGGCAAAAGGCATGGAGCCACTATCAAACCAACAATCAATTACCTCGGGTGTTCTGTTCATTTTACTCTGACAATGAGGACAGGTGAGCTCAATATCGTCAATATAGGGACGGTGAAGTTCAATATCATCTAGTACCGGTTCACCGTTCTTTTGCTTTCCAAATTTCTTTAATTCTTCAATCGAACCAATAGACTGTTTATAATCACAATTTTCACAGAGCCAGATGTTGAGTGGAGTCCCCCAAAATCTGTTACGGCTGATTGCCCAATCTACATTGTTCTCCAACCATTCACCAAATCTCTTTTCTCCCACAAAGGGCGGATACCATTTAATTTTGCGGTTCTCTTCCATCATTAATTCTTTGAATTCGCTTGTACGAATGTACCATGAAGAGCGGGCAAAATAGATCAAAGGCCAATCACAACGCCAGCAGAATGGATAACTGTGAGTAATTTGAGCTCTCTTGTAAAGCAAACCTCTATCTTTGAGGTTGCGCATAATTCCTTTGTCGGCATCTTTGACAAACAGACCTGCCCAATCAGTGATCTCAGCTGTAAATTTTCCTAATTCATCAACTGGTTGCAGGAAGGGCAACTCATATTTTAGCCCGGTATTATAGTCATCCTGCCCGAAAGCAGGAGCAGTATGTACTATTCCTGTTCCGTCTTCTGTAGTTACATAATCTGCTGTAGCAATGAAAAACGCTCTCAGTTCGGGCTTGATAAAAGGAAAGAGTTGTTCATATTCTCGATTTGATAAGTCTTTTCCTGGCATTTCTTGAATGATATCATATTCACCGTCTATTACTGAGAGACTATCCTTTGCTAAATAGAGATATTCATCTTGATGTTTGATTTTGACGTATGCCTCTTCAGGATTAACAACTAAAGCAACATTTGATATCAAAGTCCATGGTGTCGTTGTCCATGCTAAATAGTATGTATCTTTTTCATCAGTAGCCTTGAATTTGACAAAGACCGAAGGATCTTCGACATCCCGGTAGCCAAGCGCAACTTCATGGCTGGAAAGAGGTGTCTCACAACTTGGGCAATAAGGAACGATTTTATGTCCCTGATAGATAATTCCTTTGTTCCAAAACTGGTTAAGGATCCACCAGACTGATTCGATATAATTGTTTTCTAATGTTATATAGGGATTATCAAGATCAATCCAATATCCCATCATCTCTGTCATTTGTCGCCATTCTTTCTCATAATTAAAGACTGATTCCTTACACTTTTGACAGAACTTCTCAACTCCATATTTTTCAATAGCATTCTTATCTTTTAAACCGAGTTGTTTCTCTACTTCGATCTCGACAGGCAAACCATGAGTATCCCAACCGGCTTTACGATTGACTTCATACCCTTTCATGGTTTTATAGCGACATACTGTATCTTTAATAGCCCGAGAAATCACATGATGGATACCCGGCTTACCGTTAGCAGTAGGAGGTCCTTCATAAAAAATGAATTTGGGAGCTTTCTGCCTAAACTGCATGCTTTCCAGTACGATACCATTTTCATGCCAGTAATCTCTGATTCTCTTTTCGAAATCACTACTCTTTTCCTTTAAATCAATTAACTTATACATTTCAATATCTCCTGAAGCTCATTTCAAATCACTTCTAAAACAAAATTCGATTTTATCTAATGATTTTCATCCTTCTTGTTCTTCTTCCTCAAACATCTCATGATAAAATTCCCTTAACTCCGGAATCTGTGACACATACTCTTTCCATTCCTTCATTATCGCTTCTTCATCGACACATTTATGGCAGGGTATTACTAAATTTTCAGGAGTATAGCCAATATATCCCCTGTCATAACAGTGACCACAAGTTTTCTTTATCCTGTGTTTGCTAATTATCTCTTTAGCTTTATTCTGGTGTTCTTCCGGTAATCTAAACATGTTGTATCCTAATACTCCTTAGTTATTCAAAAACTTTTCTTATAGTGATTGTGTCAAATACTTTATGTGGTTTAAGGTGAAGTTAAGCTAAAGAAAATTTATGATGTTTACTCTTAATTTCTTAAAATAGCAGGTCTGTAGATTTCAACCGTGGCATGGCTTAACTCTTCCCCTTCATACAGAGGTCGTGCCCACCTCTCGACTATCTTACGGTATCTTCTTTGTGTTCGTGGAGGTATATCAATTGCTGTAATTCTACTGGCTATTTCGTCTCCTCTGGTTGTATATAATCTAATTAAAACAGACTCTTCTTTCTGCATTCTTGTTTTATTGGCAACTACAAACAAGACATCAACACTTGCCATTGTTTGATCAGTCAATTCAATATCGGTTATCTCATAATAAGTTTCTCTCTTATCGTACCAACAAGAACGTAATACAAGTCCGAAGATTACAGCTCCTAAAAGAATGAGCTTAAGACTCGGAGGAATAGCTCTTCTTCTCGTATAATCGGGTCTTTCAATATGGGGCATAATCCTTGACCTCTGTTATTGACATTCTTTTATTAAACATTTAACATCCATCTCTTCAGGTATTGGAATATCAAGCATCGAAAGAATTGTAGGTGCTAAGGCACCAAGGACATTCTCTTCTATACTGAAATCGTTTCCTTCCTGACGGTATATGCCAATTGGAACTATATTAGTCGTGTGAGCAGTAAATATATTGTCATTTTCATCGAGCATCTTCTCGGCATTACCATGATCTGCTGTTATTATTATATCATATCCATGCCTTTTTGCTTGAGGCACTATTTCGCCAACACAAAGATCTACTGTCTCTACTGCCTTAACTGCTGCTTCAAACACTCCGGTATGCCCAACCATATCACAATTGGCAAAATTAACTACTATCAAACTGTACTCTTCTTGCTGAAGTGCTTGTAATAGCTTATCTTTAACTTCAAGAGCACTCATTTCGGGTTGCAGATCATAAGATGCGACCTTAGGTGATGGAATCAGTATTCTCTCTTCTCCCTTAAATGGTTCTTCTCTTCCGCAATTAAAAAAGAAAGTTACGTGGGCATATTTCTCTGTTTCTGCTAATCTTAACTGTTTTAAATCATGATTAGCGAGTACTTCACCAAGGATATTCTTCAACTCCGGATTTCTAAAAGCTACTTCCAAATATGGATTAAAAGAGATATCATACTCACTCATTGAGACAAAATGGAGATTTTTAAACTTCTCCACAGGGAAATCATTAAAATCCGGGATAATAAAAGCTCTGGTTAGTTGTCGTGTGCGATCTGCTCTGAAATTGAGAAAGATAATCGAATCACCATCTTCGATTCTTGCTACAGGTTTATCATTTTCTATAATAACTTTGGGAATTATAAACTCGTCTGTGATCTCATTTTCATAACTCTCTTTGATAGCCACTAAAGGATCTTCATACTTTTCTCCTTCTCCATGAACAAGAGCATCATAAGCTTTTTGAATCCTCTCCCACCGTTTATCTCTATCCATGGCATAATATCTACCTGAGATTGATGCCAATTTACCAAAGCCAAGATTCTTGCTCTGCTCCAGATAGTCTTTCATAAAACCCAAACCGGAATTAGGAAGTGTGTCTCTACCATCCATAAAGGCGTGAAGATAGACATTAGAAAATTCTTTACGCCGGCAAAGTTCTAGCAAAGCTTTCAAATGGTTTAGGTTGCTGTGAACATTACCATCAGAAAGAAGGATAAAAAGATGAAGTTTACTCTTGTTTTCTTTGGCATAATCTATCCCTTTATTGAGTGCTTTATTCTTGTAAAACTCTCCCTCTTCTATAAGTTTATCTATTAGGGTATTTAGTTGATAGACTACTCTACCTGCACCAATGTTCATGTGCCCTACCTCAGAGTTGCCCATGACTCCCTCCGGTAAACCGACATCCAAACCGGAAGTTTTTAATACACTTTGTGGATTATCTTTAAAAAACTGATCCATATTTGGTGTCGAAGCAGCTGCAATAGCATTTCCCTTTTTATCGGGATTAATTCCCCAGCCGTCTAAGATCATTAATAATACTCTTTTTTGCATCTCGTTCTTTCGTACTCCATTTTTCTTTGAGCTTAGAAGTTTTTTCTTATCAGAAATTAAGTCAATAAAAGAATAATTTAATAAGTTCCCACTACCTTATAGTTGACTTAACTTTCTTTGACCTTCTTATTGCTATTACGGCAAAAAAAATCATCGTTACGTTTTTCTGAACATTTATCGATCTCCTTAAAGTTTATCAGTCTATATTTACAACTAATCCTATATCTCAAGTTAACAACCCTGTTCTAATTTCAGGTGAATACCAATTTTTTCCTTTGACAAAAAGCACTGCTTATTTGTTTAGAGGTAATATTATAATAGTGATCAGAGGTACAGATGTTAAAAAACAAGAACATTCTGCTTGGAGTTACAGGTGGTATTGCTGCCTATAAAGCTGTTGAATTAGCCAGTAGATTAATAAAAGAGGGCGCTAATGTTAAAGTCATTCTAACAGGCAATGCACAAGAGTTTATAACTCCTTTAACATTTAGATCAATTACTAATCAATCTGTCGTAACAAGGCTGTTTAACAGTGAAGCCCCCATCGAACATATTTCTCTGGCTGAATGGAGCGATATAGTTGTTATAGCCCCAGCAACTGCTAATATAATAGGGAAAGTAGCTGGTGGTATAGCGGACGATTTGTTAAGTACGACTATCATGGCTGCTACTTCTCCCAAATTATTTGTTCCTGCAATGAATAGCTTCATGTGGGATAATTCTATTGTACAGGAAAATATAGATAAATTAGAACATTATGGATATATCTTTGTACCACCTGATACTGGTAGATTGGCTTGTGGATATGAAGGTAAAGGACGTTTCCCTGATATTTCGGAGATAATCTATTTTATCAAAAGTGCTCTCTACTATCAAATAGATCTTACCTCGCAGAAAGTGCTTGTAACAGCTGGAGCTTGTCGAGAATATCTTGACCCGATGCGTTATATATCCAATGAATCTTCCGGCAAGATGGGTTTAGCGTTAGCAAGAGCAGCTTATCATAGAGGTGCAGATGTCACACTCATTACAGGCCATATCTCTGAAGCAGCACCATATTATATAGATACTCATACTGCCTCAAGTTCAAAAGAAATGTATGATTTGACTCTGCGTTATGCGAAAGAGATGAATATGATAATAATGACTGCTGCTGTTACAGATTTTCAACCTCTCAAAAAAGAGGTGGATAAAATTAAAAAAGAAAAACTCAATGCTTCTGGATTGAATCTTAAACTAATTCCTACTGATGATATTTTAAAGAAGCTTGGTAGTAGCAAAAGTTCTTCTCAGACACTGGTCGGTTTTGCAGCAGAAACCACAAATATCGTAGTCAACGCTCGCAAGAAAATGCTCACTAAGAAATGTGATTTTATGATAGCAAACAACATTAACACAGCCGGCAAAGATGATACTCAACTTATTATTCTGGAAGAAGATAAGGAAACTGAAGTTGTTGGTGATAAGTTCTTTGTTGCTCATCAAATATGGGATAAGATAAAGTAATGAGTAACAAGAAACCTGCTATCTTGATTACCGGGGCTAACGGTAATATTGGTTCTGCTTTGGCTGCTTCTTTTGCCGAAGAGGGCTGTAAATTGATTCTATTCTGTCATCTTACCACTCATCGAATAGATAAATTAATTAAACAGTACGAATCTTCGATAAAAGTCATCAAGGCAGATATTACTAACCTTTCTGAATTGGAATCATCTTTGTTGCAGATCAATGAAGAACCCGATTTCTTTCCTAATGCTCTGATTCACACAGCTTCTATGAGAAGTATAGATTCTGCACCATTGATAGAAACCACTCCTGAATTGTGGGAAAAGATAATTGAGACCAATATCATTGGAACATATAATGTTTTGAAAGCAATTATCTCGCTCTTTCAAAAGAATAATGGAGCGAAAGATTTTGATAATTGGAGTAGAATAGTATTGCTGGGTTCTGATGTGAGTAGAATAGGACTCCCTAATGGTTCTGCTTACGCTGCTTCCAAAGCGGCTATCAGTAACATGACCCGTTCACTTTCTTATGAGTTGGCAGAACATAATATTCTCATTAATACTGTTTCACCCGGTCCGGTTGAAATTGATGACACTCATTTCACAGAACAATATCGTCGTTTCCGCTCAAAATACTACGATGAGATGCTCAAAAGAACACCATTAAAAAGACTGGCAAACCCATCTGATATCATCTCTTTATGTCGTTTCTTGATATCACGGGATAATAAATACATTACTGGCGAAGAGTTCTTTGTCACCGGAGGAAAACTATAATGCCTTTTAGAAAGAAATTGTTGATTATTAGTCTATTCTTGCTGCTAAACCTCCTAACACATCGCGGATATTCATCCTCCTTTCAAGACGGCGAAAAGTTGACTTTTGATATCAGATATGGTATCATAGGTGCTGGTCAAGCAACCCTGTCGGTTGAAGAGATTGAATTCAGAGAAAATACTCCTGCTTGGAAAATCACTTCTCAAGCGAGAACAAATCGTTTCTTTGATCGTATTTTTAAGGTACGTGACGAAATAGAATCAGTAATGGATAAAGATCTTTTCGTTTCCCACCGCTTTACAAAACAGTTAAGTGAAGGAAACTATCGGCAATACCGTATCCATTATTATTATCCAGAGCAGAACTACACTCTTTATATGCGTTGGGACTTTTCCAAAAATCAATTTGATGAAGAACGGATGGATATCCCACCGGAAACACATGATATTCTCTCTGCCTTCTATTGGTTGAGAACTCAAGATATTAGCCCGGGTGACTCTGTTGTCGTCAATGTAACAGCTGATGGACGAAATTATCCCGCTGAAGTTAGAATTCATCGAATAGAAACAATAAAAACTATTTTTGGCAATAAAGAATGTCTCGTTGTTGAACCAATTTTGGAAGGTGATGCTATTTTTAAACAGACAGGCGAAATCCTTATCTGGTTAACCAATGACGTATATAAGATTCCAGTAAGAATGCAGAGTAAAGTAATTTTTGGGAGCTTCACGGCTACCCTATCCGAAGCGGTGAATGTCCCTTACAAATAGATCTACATATTTTTATGAACTGCCCGGGGAATTGATAGCTCAATATCCCCACAAAAAAAGAGACGATTGTAGATTACTTTGTCTCGATAAGCAAAGTGGTAAAGTATCTCATAAAAGCTTTCCTGATCTTCTTTCTCACTTACATTCAGGTGATGTACTTGTTTTGAATACTTCAAAAGTAATCCCTGCTCGATTGAAAGGAAGAAAGGAGAGTGGAGCAGCTGTTGAAGTACTTTTATTAAGAGAATTACAACCTAATCGCTGGGAATGTCTCGTAAAACCGGGTAACCGTTTGAAAAAGGGTACTAAGATCAATTTTTCTGATGATCTTCGTGCAACAATAGTTGAACATTTTACAGAAGGTATGAGAGTTATTGACTTTCATCATTCAGGTGATTTTTGGCAAATACTTGATCATTTGGGAGAAATGCCGTTACCCCCCTACATCAAAAGAAATACTATCATTGATGACTCTGAAAACTACCAGACTGTTTATGCTAAAGAAAGAGGTTCTGCTGCTGCACCTACTGCCGGATTACATTTCTCTAAAGATTTACTTAACTCACTTACAGAAAAAGGAGTGATCGTAACAAGTGTTATTCTGCATATTGGTCTGGACACATTTCGTCCGGTAAAAGTAGAGAATATACTCGAGCATCAGATGCATAGAGAGTTCTGTTCGATATCTCAAGAAAGTGCGTCTATAATCAATCAAGCCAAGCTAGAGGGCAGAAGAATAATTGCAGTAGGAACAACTTGTGTTAGAACTCTGGAGAGCTTTATTGAGCATAATTTTCAAAAAAATGGTATCTCAATGAATAATAGAAATCATATTCAAAGTGGTTCAAAATGGTCAGATCTCTTTATTTATCCCGGTTTTAAGTTTCAAATAGTTGATGGATTATTGACAAATTTTCATCTGCCTGAATCTACTCTATTGATGCTTGTTTCTGCATTTGCAGGTTATGAGAATGTTATGGCTGCCTATCAGCAGGCAGTTCAAGAGAGATATCGATTCTTTAGCTATGGGGATGCAATGTTGATAATATGAGAGAGATACCTTTTTTCGATCAGATCATTAATTATCAGAAAACCGACAGCACTTTTATTCGGGCTAAGAACCTCATTTTAAGCAAAGATGTGCAGGGAAATTTTCTCTGTATTGCTGAAACACAAACTGTTGGAAAAGGTCGTAATGATAAATATTGGTTTTCTCCAATCGGTGGTTTGTGGATGACTGCCGGATTTTACAATCTCCCTTTAAAAAGCTCATTAACTCTATATTTAGCTATCTCAATCGTTAATGCATTAATCAAGCTTTATCCTGAGATCGCTGATAATGTATATATCAAGTGGCCAAATGATCTTATCTTGAAAAATAAGAAACTGGGTGGTATTCTGACTTCTGCATATCCGAACCTGAAATACATTCTTTCGGGTATAGGATTGAATACTAATAATCGAGAATTCCCCAGTGAATTGAACAATATTGCGATATCATTATCAGAGTATGTCAGAAAGCTAATAGATAACGAGCTCCTTCTCTATGAAATTTTTAACAATTTTGCGGAAGGACTACCGGATTATTTGGATAACGAATTGGGAAAGCTTAAACAACTATTTAACGAGCGGTTCTCATATTTAAAGAATAAGAAAGTTCATATTCAAACTAAATTCGAAGAACTGCATGGCGTTGCCAAAGGAATAAATGATAAAGGTGCCTTGATCCTTCTATTGGAAAACGGCACTTTCCTTCCTGTTTATAGTGGTTCAGTAACGAAAATAGATGACATAACTATTATTTAACTTATTATTGATTATACAGTTAAAAACACTTATCTTTCTTTATTACCATGTCATAAACATAGACCGGTTGTTGTGTTTGTATTTTGACTATACCCTCAATAGCTACATCTTCACCGAAATGAAAATCACCAATAATCTCTAACCTCTGACAATTCTTTAAGGACGGTGCACCGTTAGGAAATCTTGTTTCCAACTGTTCAATTGTTTTAAAGTATTCCTCATCGAGTATAATAGATGGTATTGCTTTGCACTCTTCGTTTAATACGATACGAAAATCATCTGTTAATGTATAGGCATCAGACCAGATCGTTAGTAGATCATTAGTCTTCTTTACCGGAGCGAATCTTTCTCTTGGAACTATGAGTGCTTTAGAACTGGAGAACATGCTAATCGCAGCTCCCATTGCCGTCTCAATTTGAATTACGGAAGTCCCTTCTACATCTTTGGTGTTCAAAATAATAGGTAACATAAAGAGATTTTTGTTTTCAACCATAATCTTCTTTAATTCTATGAGATTGATCCAGAGATTATTCGTATTAAAGAATTTATAAAGCTCAATATCCTGAAATTCTCCCAATTCCTCTTCCGGGCATTGTGCTATCTCTCTCAAGACCAATTGGTTGGAGATATCTTGAGCTAAATGTCCACCTTTCTTATCAATCTCTGAACGTAAGCAAACTTCCATTAAGAAGGGTACATTCTCACCGACAATATAGTTTAAGATCTTTTCGTCAACTACTGCACCCAGATTATCTGAATTAGATATAAAAGCATACTCTATTCCCGATTCCAGCAGTTTATCCAAAACTCCCGAAATAGCCATTGCCATGTAGATATCTCCGTGACCGGGAGGATTCCAATTCTGGTTCTCATCAAAAGGATGCTGATACGGCTCCATTGTTTCTCTGATAATCCGTGGATACTTATTTTGTGTGAAACTTAGCGGTACTTTAAAGAGACCCAAGTCAGGATATTTTTCTAAGTATTGTAGTGTATCTTCATTTGTGTTAAAGCTGTTCATGAATATAAGCGGAATTTCTTTTTCGGTTCGATTTCTTAGAGATAAGACCTGCCGAATTATAACATCCAGAAAATTCATCTTTCCTTTAACAGGGAGCAGTGATTTTGCTCTTTTGAGACCCATAGAGGTCCCTAAGCCACCGTTCAGTTTGATAATTACCAATTTATCCAGATTTTCTCGACTGGTCTGTTTTAATCCTGAATAGTCAACAAGATTGGATTTGTCGGGAGGATCGATTTCACTATTGCTCATTTTGCCGGTAATGCCAAGCATTACCTGATGAAAGTAGAAGAGAAACGTCTCGGTAATCAAGTCATGTAACCCTTCCTGTTTCATGATGTGACGGTAACGGTCTAATAACTGATTACGATCATTAGAACTGTCCGACATGTTCCTTTCCTCTAATAATGGTATTATTCCCGCTTATTCAATAAGGTTTTAATGATATATATCTCTTTAGTAGGAATAATCTAATTATTATATACATTACACGTGCTATAACAAGACCCGATTATCCTTGAGAGTTGATATTAGATGATACCATCAGAAGTTTCTATTCTTCCGAAAAAAGGTACTCTTTATTACTTATTAGAAGTGTGATCGATCTTTATTTTTTATTGTTTTAGTATTAATGTTTGATGTAATTAACCCTTAGGCAGGATATTTCCCTGTTACATAATTTGTTAGATCATTGACATCTTTTCTGGCATCCCTTAAGAGCATCCTGAATATATCTCTCATTGAGATCAGACCGTGTAAAACCCCCTCTTTATCAATAATCGGAAGATGACGAACACCCTTATCCGTCATGACCTCCATTATCTCTCCAATCGTCTCTTCACCATCGATTGTGATTAAATTCTCTTTAGGAGTCATTATTTCTTTAACAGGTAAATGTCCAACCAGATCATTAGTACTGGCAAGTTTCTTCATTACATCACGTTCACTAAATATGCCGATCACGTTTTCTTGATCATCTAAAACAATCAAAGCACCAATGTGGTGGATATTCATAATATCTACTGCATCTTTGATTGTTGTGTCTCCCTTTACAGCATGAATTACATTTTTTCTGATGTCAAACAGCTCTTTTAATTCTCTGTTCATAGTATCTCCTTCTTATTTAGTTTTATATACTGGCTTAAATTTTAACTCTTCTTAGTTGTTATGCTAGAAATTATGTCCATCATTGAATTAACTTCATCAGAAAAGAACGATTTTCTTGCTATTACTATATAATACTTATTCCAACAAATCATCCTGTTTTTAAGTCACCTGTTTATTCTCTATCAATAACAAATTTAGAAATCATAAAAAGATGTGTCAAACTATTTCTGCTGAAAGTTATTACAACGTATAATCTTAAAGTTTTTTTAGATTTTTTCTTATGGTTTACCTTTAGTGAGCACACGAGTCGGCGGTAACCGACTCGTATGCTCACTAAAGAATGATCAGAGAAATATTGGGTATGAGTAACTCGTTAAAAAGGTAATGATGAAATGACGAAAAAAGCTTTACCATTCTTTTTTTAGCTCTGTGCTCAATTCCTTTTGTTTAAACTGTTTTACTAATACTTTCTCTTCTTTAAAAACTTGAACCATCTTTCTAAGCCCTGACCTGATTTAGCCGAGAGTTCTATGATCTCCATCTGGGGATTAATGTTTCTTATGTTTTCTTTGAGTTTAGCAATTTCAAAATCAAGATAGGGTAGTAAATCGATTTTAGAAATGATACAGAGCTGTGAATTGCGGAAAGCTAATGGGTATTTTAACGGTTTGTCTTCACCTTCCGTGACACTTATTACTACAGCATTGATATGTGCACCGATATCAAACTCAGCCGGACAAACCAAATTTCCAATGTTTTCTACAAAGAGATAATCAATGTTGGAAAGATCAATTTCTTCCAGAGCAGAACGAATCCAACCTGCTTCTAAATGACAGTCACCTCCAAATGGTCCTGTATTAATTTGATAGACTTGTATAGCGGCTTTTGCTAAACGTTCCGAGTCCAAAGTTGTTTGGATGTCACCTTCAATAGCAAAGATATTTTTAGAAAATCTCTCTGCCATCTTTTCAATCAAAGTAGTTTTCCCTGAACCGGGAGAACTCATTAAATTTACATAGAGAATTCTCTTCTGTTGCATTTCGCTTCTTAAATCGTCAGCGATCCTGTCGTTAATATTTAGGATCTTTTGCATCACTTTGATTTCTTTGGTATTCATTACAAACTCCTCAACAATTTTTATCTTTGTCCACTCCGATAAGAGATTCAATATACAGCTCATTGCCTTCTACTACTTCAGTTTTAATAGAACCACACTCAGAACAGGAAAAATTGGCTTCTTTTAACAAAATCACTGCATTACAGCTCTTGCAGCGGATCTTAAGTTCGCGCTCTTCTATTACCAGAAGAGCATTTGAAAAACCTGCATAATCCTTTTTCATAAGTTCGAAATACATATCCATCACTTCTCTGACTATCTGATGAAATTTTCCCACAATTACTTTTACTGTTTGTACTTCATTTAACCCCGATTCTTCTCGACTCTTAGCAGCTATCTCAAAGAGTGATTTTACTATGACACCTTCGTGCATCTTCGACCTCTAACTTTTCTATTATCATTTATTGTCAATATAACATGCAATCATTAACAGATTCTCGGTAAGGGGTCTGATGTCAACATCAAAAGCGGGCGCAAACTTCCGATAGCTGTCCTCAGATATACTCCCTTTACCGCTAAGGTGACTTCACCAATTATTGACGCTTCTTCGCCTAAATGATGCTCCTGTAATTGATGAATTAACTTGTCATCAGCATCGTTTATGAATGCTAATAGTTTCCCTTCATTTGCCATATAGAGCGGATCCAATCCTAATAGCCCACAAACAGCTGATGTCGAATCTTTAACAGGAACTTTGCTCTCTTCTATTATGATCCCCAAACCGGTCTCTTCGTATATTTCGTTGAGAATAGTAGCTACACCACCCCTTGTGGCATCTCTGGTAAATCTTAGTTTACCTGATCTTAAGAGAATTTGCACTATTTCATAAAGATCTGCACAATCACTTTTAGGGGGAGGTTCTAATCCTAACTTCTGTCGTGCATTAATGATAGCTATTGTATGGTCTCCCAAGGTACCATTAACCAGAATTTTGTCACCTTCCCTAATATTTTTCGCTGATAAGTCTATTTCCGGTTCGATAAAACCTACACCTGAAGTAGTAATAAATATACCGTCACACTTATTTTTTTCTACAACTTTGGTGTCACCGCCTATTATTTTTACTCCTGCTTCAGCAGCTGCTTTTTGCATAGAGGCAACGATCTTCCGTAAATCTTCTATTAGAAAACCCTCTTCAATAATAAAACTCGCTAATAAAAAGGCAGGTTTACTGCCACTCATACTGAGATCGTTAAGGGTACCGGTTACGGAGAGTTTCCCAATATCACCCCCGGGGAAAAAGAGCGGTTGCACAACATAGGCATCTGTAGTAGTGACGATTCTATCGTTGATATGAACTGCATCATCGAGTGCCGGTAAGTGAAACTGACTGTCAAAGACATCATGGATCAATTGCCTTGTTAAACCTGCACCACTGCCATGTCCAAGAGTAATTACTTTATCTTTCATATTTGTAATAGGCGGCACAACTCCCTTCAGAAGAGACCATACAGGGACCGACCGGATTTTGAGGATTACACACTTTATCGAATAGTGTACAAGAGGGGGGAATGATCTTCCCCTGTAATACATCACCACAGCGGCATTGAGGATTCTCTGGTATGTCAGTAATCCTCAATCCGTATTTTTTGAGAGCATCGAATTGGGCATACTCCTCTCTAATAGAAAGACCGGAATTTGGTATCCATCCCAAACCCCTCCAGAGAGCATCCTGAACTGCAAATACCTCAAACATAACAGCTTGGGCATTTTTATTACCATCTTTCGTTACTACTCTTTCATATTCGTTGATTATCTGCGGTTGATCCAAATTCTCTAAGAGTTTCTTAATACCAACAATGATATCGAGTGGCTCAAATCCTGTTACAACACCTCCAATTCCATATTTTTGAGGAATAAAGTTATATGCTGCTGAGCCGATAATGACACTAACATGTCCCGGTAATAAAAAGCCATCGATTTTTGTTTCTTCACCGGCGATAAGGGCTTCTAATGCCGGTGGAACAAGTTTGCATGCTGGTAGAACAGAGAAATTAGATACATTTTGCTGTTTGGCTATTTTAATGGTATGGGCTATACCCGGTATCGTTGTTTCAAAACCAATTCCGACAAATATCGTTTCAACTTGCTTAGCCAGTTCCAGGGCTTCCATAGGTGAATAAACCACTTCCACTCTTAGACCTAAAGCTCGTGCTTTTTCTAAAGTACCTGATGAACCGGGAACTCTTAACAGATCACCAAAGGTCGCTATAGTAACCTTCTTTAACTTGGAAAGTTCATCTATTACTGATGAAGGGGTTACACAGACAGGACAACCTGGTCCTGATATCAGTTTAATCTTCTTGGGAAGTAATTTGCGAATGCCCCATTTGCCAATTGCCATAGTATGGGTACCGCAAACTTCCATGAATTTCACTGAAGCCGTATGTTTTTTAATATCATCTATGACATGATTGATCAAATCCGGTTGTCGATACTTTTGTAAATCCATAGTTCTTTATCTAATCTAAAATTAACAATAGATCATTGAGAATCGATAGCTGGTAAAAATGATAGTTATTCTCTTCAAAGTCAACCTTAACCTCAACCTTGTCCTAACCTCTATTTATATGCCTCTTGCAGAATATTGATCATTTCAAAGGCATCCTTCTCAGACATTATTTCTAAACCGAACCCGGTGTGAATAATAATCCAATCTCCTTCAATGGCATTGGGAATAAAAGCGAGAGATATCTCTTTACTTACGCCACCTAAATCAACGATACCTTTGTTACCATCCAAATTCTTTATTAATCTACCCGGGATTGCTAAACACATTTTACTTATCCTTTTATTATTGTACGATTGGCAATCAGTGCCTGTCCGACAGAGACTGCCCCATCATTAGAAGGAAGCTGTGAAGAGTAATAAACTGTAAAGTTATTTCTTGTTAACTCATTGATCAGCCCTTTCAGAAGAACCATATTCTGCATCACACCGCCGGATAAGATGACTTTTCTGAGTCCGGCAGAATGTGACAGATTATTTACTACAGCAAGTGAAAAATCTACTATTGTCTTGTGAAACCGAAGTGCTATGATCCGTTTATCTGCTCCCTGTAATACATCTTCTCTAACATTCTTGATCAGTGGAATAATGTCAATTTCGCTTTCATTGATCTGATAATCATAAGGATTGACTTCATCTAAAGAAGCTTTTCCACAAAGATATTCCAGAGCCATTGCCGATTGAGCTTCAAAAGTTATTTGTGGGAACAGACCAAGCATAGCAGCGATACAATCAAAGAGACGACCCATACTGGAGGTTTGAAAGAGATTGAATTGATTCTCTATCTGCTTATCGATAATACTCTTTTCAAATTCTGAGATCTCCTGCAGTTCTGGCACCTCGACTCCGGCATGTTTCAAATAGGCATAGGCAATACGAACGGGATGAGTGATCGTTGCATCACCTCCCGGCAAAGGCATATAATTCAAATGATATCTTCGTGTAAAATCTTTATAATCGGCAATAAATATTTCTCCTCCCCAGATAGCTCCATCTGTTCCGTAACCAGTACCATCATAAGAAATCCCGATCACCGGTTCATCGAGTAGAAACTCTCCCATAACTGCAGCTATATGAGCATGATGATGTTGCACTTTCACCAATGGCAGAGAGATCTTCTCGGCGAATCTGGTCGTCATATAATCAGGATGCAGATCACAAGCAACGAGTTCCGGTTTGATCTTAAACCAATCCAGATATTTAATATATGTTTCTTGATAGAATTCCTGAGTTGCTATGCTGTTATTATTACCAATGTAAGGAGAATGGTAGAGTGAGTCTTGATCAGTGAGAGCAAAAGCGATCTTTAGCTCTGCTCCAGCTCCAAAAGTAGGAACTGTTTTAAATGGTAATAGTAGCGGAGTAGGTATATACCCTCTTGATCGACGGATGAAAATTGATGTAAATTTTATTTGTGAAGTTGAAATTAAGGGTGAGATAATCGAGTCATCATTACGATTTAGGATGGGTCGGTTGTGAGTCAGATAAAAATCACATAAGCCGGTTAAACCCTCTTCTGTGATGGCAATCGGTTCATCATTGATATTCCCGGAGGTCATCACAAGGAATGGTAATTTAATAGGATCTGGCAAAAATGATTTATTATGGAACAATTGATAGTGATGAGGTGCATAAGGTAAGAAAATACCTAAATAGGGATTTAAGGGAGCTACTGATTGAGCGATAGGACTTTCGGACAATTTTGGCAGTAAGAGTATTGGTGCAGCCGGTGATTTCATCAATTCCAGTTGTGATTCCGGACAATCGGCTATTTCTCTGACTCTAACAACTTCACACATCACAGCAAATGGTTTATGTGGTCTGTTCTTTCGTCTTCTCAACTCATTAACAGCTGCATTATTGGTCGCATCACAGGCAATATGGAATCCACCTATCCCCTTGATGCCTAATATTTTACCCTCGTGAAGAGCTTTTAAGCAATTCTCTATCGGATCCCCGGATACTTCTCGCAGCGTACTGTCCAAAAACCTGAGTTGCGGTCCGCATACAGGGCAAGCAATTGGTTGGGCGTGAAATCTCCTATTCGTGGGATCTTCATATTGACCGCGACAGTAGTCACACATCTCAAATACCTTCATTGAAGTAACCGGTCTGTCATAGGGTGTTTTCTCTATTATTGAATAGCGTGGTCCACAGTTAGTGCAATTGATGAATGCATAATTGAATCTTTGATCTTGCGGGTCTTTCAACTCATCAATGCAATCATTACAAACTGCTAGATCCGGTGAAATAAATGTCAGACCTTCATTGGATAGACTCTTACGGATCTCAAAGGTTTTAAAACCCTGTTCAGGAAACTCTTTTACAATGAATCTATCTATCCGGGCTGCAGGCGGTTTTTTCCCTTGTAAGTCATCTATGAAACTTTGAAGAACAGTATCTAAACCTTCAACTTCAATCGTGACACCCTGACTGGAATTTAGAACAAATCCCTTGAGATCAAACTGCTTAGCCAGATTATAAACAAAGGGTCGGAAACCGACACCCTGTACTATACCGTTAATTTCGATTCGTAACATAAGGATAATCCACTGATGAACACAGATCTAAAAAACAATAGATACAGATAAAAATACAAACTAAATATAAACTCCCGGTCATCTATATATTTTCGTTGATAAAGGCGATCAATTCATCCGCTTTTTGTAAAACGATAGTGGATATCTCTTCCCCGAAACCGACAAACAGAGGCTGTATTCCTAATATATAGGTTTGCATCTCGAAAAATTCCGATATTCTTCCGAGTGAAATAGTATGTGTATGAAGTGAATTGTCCTGTATTTCATTTACCGAGAAGAGATTTACATAACCCGGTTCTTTATTGAAGTCGGTGCAATCTACCATAACAAGAACATCGGGTGCTAAAGTATTGATCTTTCCTACATATTTCTCAATCCCGCTCTCGACTATCAAAACCTGCTTTCTTTCTGTTGTTTGAAGTTTCTCACAGATATAAATCCCGATAGCATCGTCACTCTTTAAACGATTACCTACACCTACGAAGAGAATGTTTTGAGATACATCATTGAATAAGGGGGCAAGAATTTCTTTTAACTTGTTATTCATAGGGAAGATAAATCAAACTTAGTATAATGATGTTTATAGGATCTTGTTTTAGAAAGGGTAATCATCATACTACCCTTTCACATCTATAAATAAAGAAGAATAACTGTTATTTAAGATTCTTAACCTGAACCTGACGATTGCAATTGGGACAAAGCACATTAAAGGAGTCTTTACGTTTTAGTTCATCTCTGATCTTGACACTCGTGTCACCAGTGCCTGCCAATTTGAGCCGTTCATTAAGTATATTGAGATTCATGATCGAGGAGTAAGCTAACGGACCGAGTTTTTCATGGATAAATCTCATATGGTCTTTTGTAGTAATTATTGCTCCGCAGTTATCACAGATGAGCAGATCTCTTTCCTGTTTTTCTACTATATCATTTCTATCAAAACATGCCAGATCATAGATCTCATCTGATAGTTTGACACCCTTGCCGGTAATACAATGTTCTTCACACTGTCCGCAAAAGACACATTGTCCGTAATCTCGGGTAATTGTACGGATCCCTGTCTCCTTATCGTCTTCATTGGTAATGGCATTAGGTGGACAGACATTAGCACAGGTCTCACAACCTACACAATTATCTTCATCAACTACGGGTTTTCCCCGAAATCCGGCAAATGGCTTGAACTCACCTGCGGGGTATTTAGTCGTATATGGTTTCGTAAAAAGTGATATTATTGCTTCTTTTACTTCTCTTAGTTTGGGATACTTCATTTTTCCACTTCCTTATAATCATCTATCACTGTCTTATCCGTTAATTTAATACCGAACTTATAGGAACCTCTGATTAAAGCATGTGCCCCTACAGTAGAAGCGAAAAACAACAATGGGATAGCTATCAGTGCCTTGATCCCGACAGCAGTAAAACCGTAATGAAGGAAAAGGGCAAGCATTATACTACAAGTTCCTAAGGTTACGCATTTCGTAGCAGATTGTAGACGATTGTATATGTCGGGTAATCTTAAGAGTCCGATACACCCAAAAAGATCAAATGTAACACCAATGACGAGTAAAGCGATACTAATACTATTCATCTAACTTCTTCCTTGTTAAGTATTTCGCTAACGCGATAGTACCGATGAAACTTAATATAATCCAAGCAATGGCGACATCGATAAGAAATAATCTACCGGTTTTAATTACCAGAAGTGCACAGATACCGGCAACAATAGTACCGAAAATATCTATGGCAACCATTCTGTCTGCCATTGTAGGACCGTAAAGCACACGTATGAAGCAGAGAAAGCTCAAGCCAATGAGAATATAGAGGAATATTGCTATCATTATTCAAACACCTTTTTCAATAGTTTTTCAAATCTGCCGACTATCTTCTTTGTATAGATCTCCGGATCCTGACTGCTGACATATATCCAATGAATATACATATCGTCACCTAACACATCAACTGTAATTGTTCCCGGAGTCATTGTAATTGAGTTTGCTAAGAATGTCTTACCAATATCACTTTTCAGACTGCTTCTTACTTTCACAATACCCGGTTTGATAGGCATTTTGGGACTCAATACCCGGTAAGCGACATCAAAATTGGCTTTGATACACTCCCAAATGAAGACAATCAGATAAACGATACCCCAAAGGTAGCGCAAAGGATTGTAAAATCTCTGCCAATCTTCAAGAAACCGATGTCCAAACAACAAGGTGACTATTAAAGCGGCAACTAAACCGATCAATATGTTATGTACATGCAAATTGAACGTTAGTAACAACCACAATAAAAACATACTGACGAATAAAGTGATATATTTCATAATTATATTCCTATAACTTTAGTTGAATAGTGAGCTGTTTCTATCAGAGCATTGACTGCAGGGTCCAAGAATACCTCTCTGACCCCCGGAACAATCAGCAAACTCAATACTAAACAGAGAATAGCAAATATTATCATCGATAAAGACATGTTGAAAGGTACTTCCTTAACACTCTCATGTTGGGGATGAAGCTCTTTCGAAAAGACATATTTCAAAACCTTGGTAAAATATGCTAAAGTAATGATGCTAATAATGACAGCAAGAAAGGCTAACCAATAGTATCCCGCTTGAATAGCAGCAATTATAATTATAACTTTGCTAAAAAACCCATTGAAGGGTGGTATTCCGGAGATAGACATTGAGGCGACAAAAGAACTGCCTGAAGTTACAGGCATCTTTTCGGACAGACCACCTAATTTCCTTAAATCTCTTGTTCCTGTCCTGTATTCTACAGAGCCGGCATTAAGAAATAGTAAAGCTTTGAAGACTGAGTGATTGAGTAGATGAAATAAACCGCCGGTAATAGCTAGAACTGCTATACTGAGCTTTCCTCCAGTGGTTAAGACTAATAAACCTATACCGATACCTAATATGACATATCCTACTTGGCTAATACTGGAATACGCTAATAACCGTTTAAAGTCCCATTGTCCAACAGCTAAAAGAGCACCTATAATCATCGATAAAGTACCCAGAACGGTTATTGTCATCGCTATTTCATAGTTAAGCTGGAATATATTGAAGAAGAGTCGAATTATTACATATATACCGATAGCTTTGATCAGAACACCTGATAACATAGCTGATATTGGAGAAGGTGCTGATGAGTGTGCATCTGGTAACCAGGAGTGGAAAGGAACCATAGCTGCTTTTAACCCAAAACCGCTTAACAGAAGAACTGACACAAATAAACTCAATGTATTCCCTTCAATTTTGGTCAGCTGATTTGCTATATCGGCTAAATTAAGGGTTCCGGTAGCCCAATATAAAAATCCGATACCGGTCAAGATGATCAGAGAAGATACTCCTCCTAACACCTGATACTTGAACGTTGCTTCCAACTGATGTTTCTCAATACCAAATGCCACTAACGCATAGGATGAAATAGAAGCTATTTCCAGAAAGACGTAGAGATTAAAAATGTCTCCGGCTATTACAACGCCAAACATGCCGGCTAACATCAAACTGAATAGAGTATAGAACTTCTCTTCACCGGTATATTGTTTCGTATAACTCGTAGAATAAAAAGCAACTAATAACCCTACCAGAGAGATGATCAGTAACATTATCTTTGTAAAGCCGTCCATTACCAAAAAGATAGCGATCGGTACAGTAGCCACATCTGCAAAACCACCGACTCTATAGGTCATTGTCTGTGGTCCGTAAAGAATCAAGTGAAGTGTCAGTCCGGTAAGGAAAAGCAGAGAGAGGTTGACTAGATATTTACCCAGGCATTGTAACCATCTGCCAAAAATAACAGTAAGGAAGGCAGAGCCGAGTGGAATGATTATATATAAAGGAATCAATGAGTTCATATTCTTATCCTTTCAGATCTTTCATTTTTCGAATATCAAATGTTCCGTATTTCTTATACAAGCGGATAGCAACAGAGAGCATTAATGCTTTGGTCGCTAATCCTATAACAATTGCAGTTAACACCATCGCTTGTGGTAGCGGATCAACAAAACCACTTTCAAATCCCTCTGATATGATCGGTACTGTCTGACCATCTATATATCCAATCAAAACGAGAAACAGAATAACACTATACTCCATTATCGCCAGACCTATAATGATCTTGATCAAATTTCTTTGAGTTATTACTCCATACAAACCAATCATAAATAGGATAAAACATAAAACAAAGAGTATCATAATGACTCCTCATCCTTGAAAATTAGCAAAGCAACAAAAATAGAAGTGATGGCAGCACAAACTTCAATACCAATTATGACATTACCAATAGGAATAATTCCACCACTGATCAGATCACCTAACTTCCCGACAGGTAAAAAATTAGCAAAAAAGACCGAAGCTGTGGCTATTAGTAATCCCAAGACAGCCAACATAAGGAAAGTAAATATTGCTAAACTCTCTGTCAGCTCTAAACGCCATTTCTCTGCTCTCAATTTATCTAATATGCTGCCGTCAGACAGTATCTGAAAAATGAAAGCACTTGCCATTATTACTCCGCCTGTAAATCCACCACCCGGAGAAAGATGTCCGTGAATAGTAACATAGATACCAAAGAGGAAAATCGTTGGTGCTATGAATTGGCAGATCTTTTTAACGACTAAAGTCATTCCTTGCGGTTTTTGTTGAGTAGAAATATTGTTTTCCATCATTTAACTTCCTTTTTCTTACCGTAGTGCCTTAAGATCGTTAATACTCCAATAACTGCTGTGAAGAGCACTGTTGCCTCTCCGAGAGTATCATAAGCCCTGAAATGAAAGAGTATTCCGGTTACTATATTAGCGCTACCTGCTTCATGAGCTGCATCTATATACATATTCGCCATCCTCATTACATCCTGACCAAAGTAACCCAATACTCCCATTATTCTTGCTAACACTATGAAGAATACTACTACGAATAGCAATATAGTTCCAAAATAGAAGATATTGCTGAAATTGTATTCCCGCTTCTGCTCTTCATGAGTTGCATTAGTAATGACAGCAATCATGATGATCAGAGTAATGATTTCCACCACAACCTGAACAATTGCCAAATCGGGAGCATATAGCATCAGAAAAGAGATGACCAAGGCAAAGCCGACGATCCCGTATGATACTACTGCCGACAAAAGATCCTTGGCATGCAGCGAATAAATAGACCCTAAGATCATTAAAACGAGCATAATTATTAGATATATTTCCATAATACCGTTATCCTTACAAAATGAGGATGATCATTAAAATTGCCACACCAAAGATAATCCACATCAGATAAGTGGATAATACTCCAGTATGGCACCAACTGAAGACTTTACTGCAACCTAAAACAAAGCCTTTACCTATATGATATATATCAAACCACTTTTTAGTTGCTTTTTGATAAATGAAGTTGAAGAATTTGAAAGTCCCAATGGTTTTATAGAACTCTAAGGGTGAATAGTTCAATTCTTCCTGTAATTTTTCTCCACCAACAAAACTATCCGAAGTACGTCTGGTTTTAAGTGTTCCCATCCAATAGATTATAAACCCAATTATAATTGAGATCAGAATGAGAATTGATACTGCCGGTGCAAGCCATTGTTCGCTAATCTCTGTACCCATTAAACCCACATTAGTAAAGCCGAATAAAGATGGAACGATCCAACGGGCAGCAAAAATACCAAACACTACACATATTAACGCTAAAAATATCTGTGGAAGCCACATGAGAATGTTAACCTCTTTAACAGCACCTAATGATTCATTTCTGCGACCCAAGTAAATACCGGAAATAAATTTCACAAAGCTTGCCAGAGTCAAAGAAGAGCCAACAAGAGTTAAGATCAACCAAACCATCCAGAGCTGACTGGCGATCCCAGCTTGGTTCATTGCACCAAAATCGATTATCCCGGTATAGATCATCCATTTAGAGTAGAATCCATTTAAGGGAGGAATACCGGAGATCGATAGAGCAAAGATCAGGGCACTGATAAAAGTTAGAGGCATCAATTTACTCAATCCCCCTAACTGATCAAGTTCTTCTCTCCCTGTACTCTTTTCGACACTTCCTGCAGTCAGGAACAAACCACCTTTATAGATTGCATTATTAACCATATGAAACAGTCCGGCTGCTAATCCCAATGGTGTGCCGAGAGCAATACCTGTCACCATATAGCCGACCTGTGAAACAGCATGATAGCCAAGTAATCTTTTGTAATTATGTTGAATTAGTGCCATCATAACAGCTGTTATAATAGTCACAGTTCCAATTATCAATAATAGCAAAGTAGCCCAAGTTGTTAATGAAAAGATATTCATACATATACGGGCCAAGAAGTATATTCCTAATAATTTGTCTAAAGAAGCAGGTAGAAAAGCGGAACTGGATGCCGGAGCATCTTTAGCATAATCGGGAACCCATGTATGAAAAGGAAAGACTCCTGCTTTAGTAAAACTGGCTATGAGAAGAGTTAGGAAGGCAATATTAATAAAGGGATGATTGGTTGTCAGATTAATAGCTGACATGCTGAAACTGCCGGAAGCAAGAAAGAGCATCCCTATTCCCATGATTAATATCGAATCTGATGCTCCTATGAGTATCAAGGTCTTCTTAGCAGTAGAAGAGTTCTCATCATCGTGACCTTTGATCAATTTATAGAGAGTTAATCCTAACAGTCCCCATAATGTTACAAAGACTAACAAATTATCAGCCAATGCTACACCAAAAGAGGCACCAAGTGTTATCAGAAAATAGGAGTAATAACTGAGGATGCGTTTGCCCTTTGTAATATAAGCAAGAGAATAAATAGTATAGAGAAACCCGAAAAAACCAATGAATAATACAATCAGTTTACTTAAACCATCTACACGCAATAGCAGCAGCTTTTCTAAGGATGGTAAGAAAGTACAGGGCATTCTAACCAGCAGTGTAACATCCCCGGGTATAACCCTGAATAATACCAATGATAAATACAGGGTAACTGCCGAAACTGCTAATGTGATAAGACCTTTAACCGTTTTCAAAGATTCCGGCAATATGAATAGCACTACTCCGATAACCATCGGCATCATAATCAATAATCGAAAATCAATCATATATTCCTCATTAACTGTTGTGGAATGGTGGAAGGGTGATATAGTGACAAGGGACTAATATCATTGATTCTTCTCTTGCCTTATCACCTTTACACCTTTTCACCTTTCCACTATTTCTTTCTCATTGCTTTTCTGATCTCTTCCGTTTTTTGCTGGGATAGTTTAATCAAATCAGCAGCATTCATAACCCTTTTCCCACTACGATAGTCATAAACCTGAGTCATTCTCTCTGTGCAGCAATAACAGGGGTCAACTGCAGCTGTGCAGATAGCCGCATCTGATATAGTACCACCTATACACGATTTTCTAAAGGTAGTAATACAGTTATAACTGGGAGCTCTGATCTTATGACGTACCGGGCTATTACTGCCGTCGGATTTAACAAAATGAAATACTTCGCCTCGTGGTGCTTCTGCATGACCAATTCCTAATCCAGGTGGTATCTCTTTTACTTTTGCTTTGATCTCTCCCACCGGCTCTTTTTTCAACAATTCCAAACATTGCTGAATTATTGCTATTGATTCATACATTTCCAATAAGCGGACTTCTGCTTTGGCAAAAACATCTCCTGCCTGTGCAGTAACAACCTTCCATTTTACCATATCATAAGCGGCATAGGGGTCATCTCTTCTTACGTCAATATCTACACCAGAAGCTCTGGCGGTAGGACCTACTGCTCCAAAATCATGAATATCTTGGGCTGTTAGAGTCCCTACCCCTTTTAACCGGGCATGAATAACCGGGTCATCCATGACAGTACCTACAAGTAAATCAGTCTTGATCTTTACATCATCTAATACTTTAAGCAGTTGAGTTGCCTGTTCTTCATTGATATCTCTTCGCACACCACCGATAGTAAACATAGCGTAACTGTTCCTGTTACCAGTGATGATCTCGAACATATCTAAGATAGGTTCGCGATACTTCCATGCCCACATAAAGACAGTATTATAACCAAGAAAATGTCCTGCCAGACCAACCCATAATAGATGGCTATGTACTCTCTCTAATTCACCAACTATAGAGCGAATTAACTTGGCACGAACAGGAACTTCGACACCGGGAATACTCTCAACAGCATTTGCATAGGCAAAAGGGTGTGAGGTGGAACAAATCCCACAGATCCTCTCTACAACATAAAAAACCTGTTCAAAGGTTTTGTTTTCACATATCTTTTCTATTCCGCGATGGTTATAACCAGTTTCCCATTCCATATCGACTACAACCTCTCCATCGCAATAAAGCTTAAAAAATTCCGGTTCTTCCAGTAGTGGATGATATGGTCCAATCGGTACTATTGTCTTTTTGCCCATTTATCTATCCTCCTGTCTGTACTTTCTGCGATAGGGATACTCCCCTTCAGGCCAATTTTCCGGAAATAGGAAACGTTCCGGTTTGGGATGGTTAAGGAATTTTATTCCTAAAATATCCATTATCTCTCGTTCTATCCACTCTATCCCATAAACTACAGGTGTCATTGATTCGATTTCAGGTTGATCATGGGGTAATAAGACATTAAGATTCATTATCCAGCCGGACTTATCATCAGAATAGTGATATATGATCTCATAACCCTCTTTAGAATCCATTGCCGTTACTATGATATAACGATATTGCAGTTCATTGAACCAATAGGCAGTTATCTCTTGTAATAGCTTTCTGGGAATATGAACCATTAGTCGTTTTTCATTTACAATCTCTATCTTAGAAATCTCCGGAAACTTACCTTGTAAGTCTGTTATATACTGCTCGATGTTCATTGTTTCTCCGTATTTATATTATTAATCTATCAAACTAATGACTTATGCTGAAGATTTGTCCTTTTCTGCTTTAGTCTTGTTTAGAAACTTCACGATACCGGCTAACATTGCCTCCGGCTTGGGTGGACAACCCGGAATATAAGCATCTACAGGAATAACCTTATCCAAAGGACCGGCAAAATTATACCCTGAGGCAAAAATCCCACCTGTACAGGGACAAGCCCCGATAGCAATAACGACTATCGGTTTGGGTGCCTGCTCATAAACTTCCAGTAACCGTGGTTTTGTTTTATTGGTTACTATACCGGTAACCAATAGAACATCAGCATGCCTGATGCTCCCAACCAGTTTCATACCAAATCTCTCAACATCATATCTCGGTGTCAATAGATCGAGAATTTCAATATCACAATTGTTACACGACCCGACACTTAAATGGAATACCCATAATGATTTCTTAAAACTTAACTCTTTAAGACCCAATTTCCTCTCCTATAAAGATATCCACGAATGTACACGAAAGGTTAACCACGAATCAACACTAATAAAGACCCTAACTTCGACATAAAAACTATTCATAGGATTACCCTTTTATACTGTAGTTTTGTCTTACCGAAATTGATTAATAACCCTAACCGCATTTTACTTGCTTTCAAGTAATTAAAGACTTGAGATGCGTGTTCGTCTATTAGATCATCAACAGACTTCAATTCTAAGATAATTTTATCGTAGCAAACAAAATCAGCTATGTATTTCTTATCCAAAATATATCCTTTATAATGAATACTTATATGTTTTTCTCTTTCGAATGGGATTTTGTTGTTTGCCATTTCAATTGATAAAGCTTCTTGATAAACCGGTTCTAAAAACCCATTCCCTAGCTCGTTATGAACAGTATAACAAGCACCAATGATCTGATAACACTCCTGACCAAACAGCAAATCCTGAATTTTATTCGAGTCCATTTCTTTTGATTCGTGATCATTAGTGTAGTTATCTGTGTTCATTAGTGGTTGAATTTTAGTGTTCATTTATAATCCAAAGACTGCTAATATGATACTTATTATCGCCAGCAAATTCATCCATATCCAGAAAAATCGCATTGCCTGTTCTATACGAACTCGCGGATTAGTGTTGCGAATTAATGTAATTAATAAAACTACTGCAAAAATTTTCAATATTGACCATAAGATATTGATACCAGTTAAAGGTAGCCCTGCGAAATAAATACCGGCTACCAAAGCAGGCAGTATAAAGAACATTATATACTTCGTCAGCTTGATCAGTGCTAATATCGATCCGGAAAATTCAATAGCTATCCCGTCGCAGATCTCCCCCTCACCTTCCGCCATATCAAAGGGAACTAAACCGAGTTTTGCCTGAATACACATCAAAACAGTTATAAAACCTATTATACCTGAGATACTACCTATGAAAGCTCCCGATGTCATTTGTACTGCTACGATCTCTGATAAACTTATCGTCATTCCTGCTTTGATGATGATCGAGATCAGAACCAGCAGGAACGGTATTTCATAACTCAAGATAAGTTTCATTTCACGGGATGCACCAACGGCTGCTAAAGGGTTACCGGAAGCCAGAGCACCCATAATATAGGACAACGAGGGAATATTCAGCAGATAAACTATGACAATGATATCACCGGCAAAACCATGATCAATCCCTAAGATAGGCAACAGAATAAAAACGGCTGAAATAGTAGCTCCAAATAGGGCAAACACTGGGGCTAAAATAAAGGTAGTAATTGATCCTCTGGCAGGAATTAGGGTTTCCTTTACCAATAGTTTAACAAAGTCGTAAAATGGCTGTAACATTGGAGGACCTTGCCGAAATTGCACTCTGGCAGTAATCTTTCTATCTACCCAACTGATTAATCCGCCTATAATTCCGGAAAAGAGCAATCCCGGAAAGATCAGAAAGTAAAATATCTCAATTCCCATATATTTCTCCAAATAGATATTAGGTTTTAGGGGTTAGGTGTGAAGTGTTAACCAACAATAACCTAGAACCTAACACCTATTTCATTCATTTTGCTTTAAATCTTCCCACCTGATCTCTTTCACCAGTACTTTATCATTTAATTGAAAAATCCCTTCAGCTTCATTTGCCTCAGCTTCAGTGAAAGTGATCGCCCCCTCCGGAGCTGTCTGCATACATTTAAGTGGTTTTGACTCCTCATTAAAATCACATAAATCACAAATCGATTTCTTATCTGTAATAATTCTATTTGATAATGTGCCAAAAGGACAGGCAGCTACACACGACTGACACCCGATACAGAGATTGGTAAATCTTTTAAGATATCCTTCCTCATCTTTCTCCAACGCTTCTGCAGGGCATACATTAACGCAGGGTGCTTCTTCACAACGTCGGCAAGTCAATCTCATCATTGCTTGTTCAACAATATCTTTCATCCCAATATTATTCGGATGAAAATCATAAGTACATTCTCCGTAGTTGTATTCTCCATTAGTTGCATTTTCGCGAAACTTGGCTAAATCAATCAGTATCTTCTTACTCATAGACTTCTCTTACATCCAGATATGAGGATGATTTTTGATTTCGTTATAGGTAAAGACAGGTCCGTCTTTGCAGACAAAGTAGTCACCCATGGCACAGTGTCCGCATTTACCAACTCCACATGACATGTTCTTTTCCATTGATAGATAGATCTTATCTTCAGGATATCCCATCTCCAAAAGTCTCTTGGTTCCGAACTTCATCATTATTGGTGGCCCGCAGACTACTGCTACTGAATTCGGAATATCTACCTTTACATCATCAAGCAATACTGTTACGACACCGACCTTCTCTGTCCAGCTCTCATCACCTTTATCTACCGAGCGATAAACTTCGAATTTAGGTGTTTCACGAAGTTCTGTTATATAGGGCTTGTAGATACAATCTACCGGTGTTTTGGAACCATAGCAAAAAGTCACTTTCCTCAACTTATCCGATACCGCTTTCAGACTATAGAGTAGTGACCTGATAGGAGCAAAACCGCAACCTCCACCAAGTATCAGCACTTCCTTGTCATAATATTCTTCGACTGGATATCCTCTCCCGTAAGGTCCTCGGATACCCATATAGTCACCCGGTTTCATCTCATGCATCTTTTCGGTAACATAACCGGCTTTCATCACGGTCAGATCTAACTGAGTTGTTACTAATGGTGAGGAAGATGGAGTGAAGGGTGCTTCACCTACCCCATCTACTGTTGCTTCAATAAACTGACCTGTTTTAAAGAAAAACTCCTCTTCAGGAACCAGTACGAAAGTCTTGATCATCGGAGACTCATCGATCACTTCGATCAGTTTAGCTTTTATCGGTTTGTATATGTTTTTATCCTGCATATTTTTATCCTTGCTTACAGGCTTCTTTGATTACATCATTTTTGTTGATCTTACCAATGCATGTATCGATACATCTGCCACAACCGGTACAGGCAATTGCCTTGAACATATCCGGTTTGTAAATAAATTTACAAAGATAGCGATACTTCAGCCGGTCATAGAGCTTCTTTAAGGGATCTTCGCCGGCAGCCACCTTAGCAAAAGAGGGAAATTGACAAACATCCCAGTTTTTAACCTTCTCAAAGTTCTCCTTATCAACTAAGAGAAAACAATGACAAGTTGGACAGATAAAGGAACAAGCTCCACAAGATACACAAGTTGATGCATGATGTTTCCAGAGTTCAACGTTCTCTTTTTCTATACCAAGTCGACTCTCCGATTGATTGGGAAGATTTTTGTTTAGCTCCTGAAGTCCTTTTACCATCTCATCTCTTTTCTCAATAATCTTTTCCGGCAACTCTTCGGACTCTTCGCTTTTGTTGATCTTATACTTTTCCAGAAACTGTTCACCCTTTTTACTCATCGGTGAAAGATAGAACTTATCATCCATTATAGACATAGATACATCAGAGTTCTTTTCCGGATAAGGTTTCAGATCATAAGCGGTGCAATGGCAACTATCTTTGTACTGATAGCAATCCTTCCCAAAAATTATCGTGTTTTCACGATTATCCTTGTAAGTTGGATCCAAGAACTCTTCTCCCAGATAGATATTATCGAGTAGATTCAAAGCTGCCAGATCACAGTTAGGAACACCAATAACAATTTTCGGTTGGGGCTTTTTCAAGTTGACCACATTCTCCTTTACAGGAAACAAAAAAGCTTTCAGGGGAGTTATTGGGGTATTGCCGTCATAATAGATTGAATCGATCTTACGGGGTATTAACTCTTCGAAGTCGACCGAATTCTCTTTCTTGATGGGAGCGTACACTTGGTAGTCTAACAAAAATTCACTTAAAAACTCCGTCCACTGTCTTTTAGTTACAGTATAAACTTTCATAACACTTCCACTACTTTATTCTTTTCGATCTGTTCGAAAAAATTCTACTTCTACGGGAAAATGCACGACGAAAAAATTCATTATGCTATTTCATGTGTCAAGTCATTTCTAAAAAATAATGCTATCTGCCCTTTTTTGTATAGCAACTAAATATTGTCATCTCGACTGAAGCGAAGCGAAATGGAGAGGTCTCAACACCAATTCAAGTTTATAAATCAAAATTATGTTGGCTTTACTCATGTCAGTGATGAGATGCCTCTTTTCGGGGTGGGAAGGGCTGTCTATTGATCCTGACGAAGACGGCTTTAGGATAACAAACTAGCAAAGCTTGATGCTGATCCTGAAGATCGGAACGGTATTTTTCAAGTGCCACAGCGGGATCGTAGATACAAACCAAGCCCAGCTAGTCGAAGTCGATTTTATTAGGCTAATAGAAGGTTGAACAGAAGGTTCGTGTCCACACCAAGATCAGCGTGCATCGCGAGTAGAATGCGAAAAGCAGAAGGCTCCTGGCACATGGTGAATTAGAGATCTATTATAAAAATTTCCGATTCTTCTGCACTCAAGATACTTCTGCTCTTCATCAACTCCCTCAAATAAAATAGGAGCTATTCGATTACCTATCAGATAAGATTATAATTTCAAAGAAATACCAAATTTGCCTCCGGAGAAAACATTACCACCCCCGAATTCAAGATTGATCCCGAATTTATCGGTAAAGTAGTAACGCCCGCCAATCTGAGCACCGAACCCTAAACCGGAAGTACGTGATCCGGGATAATCATCGGGAGAATTCCAGATGTAAAAGCCAAGGTTGGGACCAATATAAAAATCCCAGTCCAATGGTATATTCAAGATATGATTAAAGTGATAATTAGCGTTACCGGAAATTCCGATGACGGAATGGTTATATTTATTTTGTTGATACCTTTCATGATATGAGATAAAAGATAACTCACCACCTAATGTGATATCTTTATGTATCCCATAATCTAAACCAATATAAACGGGAACACTACGGTTAGAAAAGCCTAAACCTGCATTGAACTGTGTCTGGCCTTCGGCAACAGGGTTCTGCGCAAAGATAGCCCCACAAGAAACGAGTAAAACTACCATAAATAACATCTTTTTCATTATAAACTCCTTTGGTTAAAATTCTATTTCGGTAAAGCTTTGGTAACAAAACTTTATTGCTACCAGAGAATAAAAAATTTCGCTTTACCAGTTAAAATATCTGTGAAGATAATATTTCTCAGACGATCAGGCGAGTGGTTTTTTCCCAGTAATCAACCTGATCAGGATAACAATAATCGCAATCACCAATAGTACGTGAACGAACCCACCTACAGTATAGGAAGTGACAAGTCCGAGCAACCAGAGAATCACTAATACGACAGCTATAGTCCATAACATAATATACTCCTTAACATTTTTTAAAATCATTGACATAAGATTCGGTTTGTACCCGAGATTAAATCACAGTAAAAGAATAGGTTTTCCAGAATACGAAGTCTAACATTAAACCTTCTACTTATTACTGTTTTATACATTATTCAACCATGAATTCAACACGGCGGTTTTGAGCGCGCCCTTCTGCAGTTTCATTTGTGGCAGTAGGTTCTGCATCGCCTTTGCCAATGACTTTCATTCTGGAGGCGCTGATGTTATTTTCAATAAGCCAGTCTTTGACTGCCTGTGCCCGTTCCAGCGACAAACGACGGTTATATTCTGCGTTACCAACACTGTCAGTATGACCCGTTATAACTACAGTTATTTCCGGATTTGCTGCCATGGATTCACGTACTATCTCCAATATAGGTCTTGATTCCGGTCTGATCTGCGCTTTGTCGAATTCGAAAGTAATACCATGCAGTACAATCTGTTTTCCCCGTTCTCTCAAAGCTTCTTCAACAGCATCCGCTATAAGCTGCTCTGCATCGCTCCTAGTAAATTCAGGGACAACTTCTTTTTCGACAACTTCTTTTTCGACAACAACTGGTTTGGGAGGCTCAGTTACTGTTTTGGGAGGAATAATAGTTGTTTCCACAGGTTTCACAGGTTCTCTTCTTTTAGGATTACCAAAAGACAAGCCTATCATGAGCTCAAAAAAACCATCGTGTTTCCCATTTGTGAAACGATTGAGATCTGAGTCGGTGCGTACAACATCATCCAGAGCATCAGAGAGCACTAGAGTATAACCACCGCTGAACTGGAGCGCAAGCTGTTCTCCAAGTGGTGTTTGTACACCGATACCAATAGGTATTATCGGCATAAAATCGGAATCTTTTACATGCATGTTTTTCGCTACACCCGCTCCAAGATAGATAAACGGAAGCATCTGCTTCAATTTGACCACTCTATAAAGAAATCTGGCATCAAGTGCAAGTGTCTTGGTTTTGTCGTAACCTGAACCACCTTGAAGAGTAGTATAACTCAATCCAATTTGAGTAGATAGAGGATCAGCGATCTTAAACTGGTAATTAGCTTTAATACGGGGAGACCAACTTTCGTCATCTCCGTGGTTGTCGCCATAGGCACCACCAATTTCAAGGCCAAAACCCCTTTCTTGCCATTCCTGCTGAGCATTTACTGCACTGAAAGCGAAAAGAATCAATGCAATAACTGTAAAACGTAATAGTGAGTTCATCATAAACCTCCTGTTCATTTTTAAACTCTTGTTCATAAGAGTGTTGCGTCATCAAAGCAACGGTCTCTCAATCATTTAAAAAAGTACTTTACTGTTTGATGAGTACAGTAAAAAAGATCACTACATTATGATGGAATCTATTCCATCCCTAATTGAAACTTCCTTATTCAATCACTAATATTTCAGTCGACAATATCAACTGACAATATCAACTGACAATGTCACCTGATAATGTAATGCTTTTCGATGCAAAAGCAAAATATATTTTTTATTATGAAATATTGATACTCGTTTTTTAGGGAGGGAATAACGTGTAGAAAGGTGATATGAACTAACACCAGCTTAGGAAAAAAATAATTTGTTTATTCTTGATACTCAATTAGATTATACTAAAGACAGTTTCATTTGACTAATTCGATTGACAATATAAGTAGACTAAGTCATAAATTAAATTAAAGGGAGTTAATACAATGAAGACTGATATGAACAAATATATTTCTTTTACTCCAGAAGAGCAACAGGAGAATTTTTCTAACCTTATTCCATTAGAGTCATTTACAAGTCCCATACCCACTCCTCCAGACCCAAACACGCCAAAAGGTAAAATTTTTATTGCAGCTACCAGATTATTTGCAGAATATGGTTATCTAAGAGCCAGTACAAGGGATATTGCAAATGCTGCGGGAGTGAAACAGGTAATGATTCATTATCATTATTCCACCAAAGAGCATCTTTACGAATCTGTTCTCAAGTACGAAGGAATGTGTATGCTGGCAGTAATTTTCGGTCCGAATCCCGAAGAAAAGTCTCCTGAAGAAATGTTGATAGACTCACCGATCCGCCTTATGACCGTATTGCATGACAACCCTCAATGGGCATCTTTACTACGTCGCGAGATTGCCGATGGAGCAGTTCACCTCAGGAAGGCACTACGTGACGTTTCTGAACAGGGTCCACTGGGCGCTAACCTGCATTTTCATATTGCTTATCTGGAGGCAGTACGCAGGGGCAAAGTAGTAAGTCTGCCCATCGAAGCTGTTCGTGAATGCCTTCTGGCAATTGGCTATAGTGCTATCTATCTTGCTCCGTTGATTTCCATGATCAACGAAAGAGACTTTAACGATGAAACCGTATGGGAAGAATGGAAACTCACACTGAGTACTATTCTCAAAAGAGGATTACTGATTCCCCAATCCAAGGAATAGTAATTACGATTTTTGCTACTCTGGACAGCGTGTTGGTCAATTTCAGATTATCCATCCTATACAGTATTCTGAAATTTATTTGACAACTACTTTTCCCACTCTCTAAATAAGTCACTTTCTAATACTAGTTTGTCTTTCAAGCACTCTCTATGTAAAATTTCGGGTGGATGTGAGAGCTCTGAAAAATACTTTCTGCTGTTTTTTATACAACCTAAAAAACTAAAACCCAATAAGATCAAAATGTACTTCGAGATAGTCGTTCTTTTTCTTCTAATCTAACATAAACGCAAAAAAATGTTAATTTATTGTCTATCAATGATTAATCTTTAGGCATCTATATAGTCGGATATATCCGACTATATAGATGCCTAAAGAAAGACTACCTTTTAGCTGGAAATATTTGAATTAGATTAGTTTAGGAAATGATCCCAGATTATATTCTCGGGAACTGTTTATTTCAACAACAGCATCTTCTTGGTTTCTTGATAATCATCGGTCTCCATTCGGTAGAAGTATAGTCCGCTGGGTACAGAATGTCCACTGTTGTTTTTTCCATTCCAAAGAACATTATGATGCCCGGATTGAAAAATTGAATCAACAAGTTTGGTTATCAAGGCACCTCTGATATCATAAATGATAATTGAGACAGAAGAAGATTCCTGGAGTGAGAAAGAGATCGTAGTTTCCGGATTGAAGGGGTTCGGATAATTATTGAGCAACTCTGTTGTATAGGTATTAAAAGGAATATCAACATTTACCCCTTCATAAACAAAACTAATTGTAGCAATCTCGGAGAGACCGATATCATATACAGCTTGCACTCCTGCAGTGTACTCCTGATTGATAACCAGATCTTCGAATTGATAAAAAGTTTCTTCGGTAGTATCAATACCCACATCATCCAAATATATATGGTACATCATCAGCTCCTGTCGGTCATCAATTCTATTTACTCCAGACAGGTTCAGTTCAGGCGCATCCCAAGTAAAAAGTCCGGTTTGAGAATCTACCTGAAGATTTGTCGGAGCAGGTAAAACAGGCATTAGCACTTCCATAGTTACAGGTACATTTACATCGTCTTCGACATTGTTATAAACAATGATTGCCCCTAAATATATAATACCCGCATCTAAGATAGTGGCATCAAAAATCACTTCGATCTCGATACTTTCACCCGGTTCAATCGTACCGTTTTGAGGATTAAAATAAACCCAATTTTCTCGATATTCATTCTCACTAACTCTTTCTCTATCTAAAAAATCGTCAAAAATCAGTTGGAAAGTTAATGATACATTACTTAAATTTTGGATAATCATTTGATCAATTACTAATTCATCATACTCAGCTACAATATCAAATGATTCTGGCGTAACAAGTATAAGAGATAGAGTATAAGGTGAGGGCGGAGGTGTCTGTGGGTTATTTTGGAGATAGGGATAGGTTAATAGCTCAATGATTTGCCACACATCGTTAAAATCCCAGAGTTGAAAAGAATTTTGCATTACCATCTGCTCTGTGGTCAAACCGAGCCCTCCGGCACTTGTATTTTGATTAGAAGTCTCTGTATTCCAATAACTGAATAAAACCGTACCACCTCTATCATAACCAATTAATCCACCTAATGGCGGATTTCCAGAAACATGACCGACCGAATATGAATACTCTACGGTCGCTCCTATACGAAGTTCTCCGACTAATCCGGCAGCTCCAAATTGACTGGTAGATTGGTTACTACCGTAAACACTGCCTAAAGCATAACAATTAGTAATTATACCATGATTGTTATTCTCACCTACCAAGCCTCCAACACTGGCATTACCTTGCACAGCACCAGTGGCATAACTATCTATTATTAGTGCTTCGAATAATCCTCCATTGCCCCCAACCAAACCACCAATCCAATGAGTTGTGCTGACTACATTTCCAGTCGCATAACTATTTGTTATAGAACCGCGATAATTTCTTCCGACTAAACCACCGGTGTACAAAGCTCCATTAACATTTCCCGTAGCATAACAATCGCTGATAACACTATCATTCCAACCAATTAATCCACCATAACTGTTATTGCCAATACCGATGACTTCACTAGTTGAGTAACTATTAATAATCGTAGAGCTTAATCTATTACGTCCTACCAAACCACCACCATTGTTACCAAGAGAATAGATCGTTCCTTGAGAATGACAACCATCGATAGTACCCAGGTTATTTTCACCGGCAATTGCTCCTACTCCCTGATATCCTGATACATAACCACCCACACTACTATTCGTAATACTACCGGCATTATTACCAACCAAACCGGCACTAGATGAATAGCCGGTGACATCTATACAATCAAGATGAAGATTAGTAATTACACCACTTGCTCCAACATAACCAAAAAGACCTACATACCAAGTTGTAGGTCTATCTATGAATAGAAATGAAATTACATAATCATCTCCATCAAAATGACCGGTAAATTGATTAGCTGCATCTCCAATTCGATCCCATCCATCTCCTGTATTATAAGGTGGAACATTTAAATCAATATTGTTAATCAGTATAAAATGTTTATCACTATTAGCACTACCCAGATAGTTTCTTACTCCGTCAAGTTGGCTCGGAGTTGATATTTGCCATGGATCATTTAATGTTCCATCTCCCCCAGCAAATTGTGCATAAACCAATGAAAAACAGAATAATATGGCTATACTAAGGAATATTTTCTTTGTTTTCATAAGCAGATACCTCCTATTAAATTTGGCATTAGATGTAGCATATTTGTCAACAAAGAAATGTTGGTTCTTTGGTTCAGATAATGATAAAGGCAATCAAAACTATCAATATTTACTTGAACAAATCGATCTGCTTAAGACATCGCTATAAAAAATTTTGCCAGACTAAAAAAAGTTGTTATCTTATGTAGCACCTAATAAAAAAATTCTGCTTAAAAGTAGTTGACATTTTTGCAGTAGTTTTTTGATTAGCACAAAATTAAATGGGAGGTAATGACCAATGAAGATTAACTTATTGAAAAATCATGTAGTTACAAACTTGTACCTGTATTATATCGACTCCCATATTTGCAAAAACAGAGAGGTGTTCTTGGTAGAAGTTTGCGCTTTTACCTCCAGATTGAGTTAGGCCTCATAACTCGTTTATTTACTGCTTATTGACGATAGTTAAACTATCATTTCCCAGATCGTTAACCTAAGACCAGTATCTAAAAATTAAGGAGGTAAAAATGCAAGCTTTAGGACGCCAAATACTCGTTGAGTTCTACAAGTGCAATGCCGACATCCTCAAGGATGTCAAAAAAATAGAAGCAGCAATGTTGACGGCCTGTACTAAGGCAAAAGCAACCATAGTCCGTCATACCTTCCATGAGTTTAGCCCCTTTGGTGTGAGCGGAGTAGTTGTTATAGCCGAATCTCATGTAGCTATTCATACATGGCCTGAATACAATTATGCAGCCGTAGATATCTTTACCTGCGGTGAAACTATAGACCCTTGGGTTATTTATAAGTATTTAGAAGAACAGTTCGAATCTTTACAATCTAGTAACATGGAGCTGAAGAGAGGTCTCTTCGAAATAGGAGACAAGAAGCTGCTTCATAAACCGGAGAGTGAGATTGCTCCTGATGAAATAGATCATAAATATTGCAGTGCAGGCAATTAACAGCGATGATGGTCAGAACACCAGATAAATACTTCTTTGCTAAAGGCGCATCAGAAGGAATTACAAAACTAAACTCATTTGATAAAGCCATTATTAATGCCGGTATTGGTGATACTAATCTCATTAGATTGAGCAGTATTGTTCCCCCTTCCTGTCGAGAGATAGAGCCCGTTAAATTACCCGGCGGAGCATTGATCCCTACAGCTTATGCGAGTTATACTTCAGAAAATCCCGGTGAAATAATCTCAGCTTCCGTAGCTATCGGCATACCGGAAGATGACTCTCTTCCCGGGTTGATCATGGAGTATTCAGCAGCACGTGAACCCGAATATGTAGAAAAATTTGCCCGTGATATGGTAACAGAGGGTTTTCTTTACCGTAACCGCAAGCTGAAAGATATCAAATCTGTTGTTGTATCAATCAAAGTTGAATCAATTGCTACTGTCTTTGCCGGGATCGTTCTTTGGTATTAAAAGCTCTTTGAGGAGTGAGTTATGGATTTATGGTTTACTGAAAAACATACTAAAAGCTCCGGGTTGACCTTAAAAGTCACTCAGACACTACTATCTGCAAAAAGCCCGTATCAGGAATTAATGATCATCGATACTCCTGACTATGGAAGAGTTATGTTGCTGGATGGTTTGGTTATGTTAACTGAGCGTGATGAATTTGTTTATCATGAGATGTTGGCACACCCTTCACTATACTCCCACCCTAATCCTGAAAAAGTTTTGATCATCGGGGGTGGTGACGGTGGTACTTTACGTGAAGTAGTCAAACATTCAGCAGTTAAAAGAGCTGTATTAGTCGAGATAGATAAGATGGTCATGGCTGCTTCCAAGGAATTTTTCCCTCATGTAGCGAGTGGCTTTAACTCCTCCAAAGCAGAAGTAATCATCACTGATGGTATTGCTTATGTAAATGAGACAGAGGAAAAGTTTGATCTGATCTTGATCGATTCAACTGATCCTATAGGGCCTGCAGAAGGGTTATTTCATATAGATTTTTATCGAGCTTGTCATAAAGTTTTGAATGATGACGGAATCCTGACAACTCAATCGGAAACTCCCTTTATCAAGCATTTTGCTGAAGTAATTCCAACAGTTATGAAAGACTTTAAATATCTTTTTCCCTTATCTAAACTCTATCTGGCAAACATCCCGACATATCCCTCAGGACTCTGGTCTTTCTCAATGGGTAGCAAAAAGTACGATCCGGAAGAGAATTTTCAGCAAGAACGATATAATAGCGATGCTCTGTCACTTTCTTATTATAATGATAGAATTCATCAAGGAGCTTTCTGCCTCCCCAACTTCGTAAAGAAGCTTATCGAAGAATAAGTACTACATTAATGCCAAATTATATCTCTTTTAATTCGTCTCTTGAAGAAGCCAAGATAGTATTCCTTGGTATTCCTTTTGATGGTACTGCTACTTTCCGTCCCGGCAGTAGATTTGCTCCCGATGCTATCAGAAATGTTTCGGATAGTCTGGAAACTTACTCTCCTTATCAGGACAAAGATCTTGCCGATTACGATATTTGTGATAACGGAGACCTGATTCTCCCCTTCGGTAACACTGAAAAAGTACTTCAGATAATAGAGGAAAGATCGACAGAAATTCTCCAAGCTGGTAATAAGATCCTTGCCTGTGGCGGAGAACATTTAATATCTTTACCCTTAATCAAAGCTCATCTCAAGAAGTATCCTGCCTTAAAAGTAGTCCATTTTGATGCCCATACAGATTTGAGAGATGAGTATTTGGGAGAGAAATACTCGCATTCCTCGGTGATACGACTACTAACTGAATATCTTCCACCTCAGAATATCTACCAATTCGGGATCCGTTCCGGTGAGAAGCATGAGTTTGACTGGGGAAGAAATAACACGAAATTCTTTCCTTTTTCACTCAACGACTTTATTGATAAGATCAAAGATATCGATTTGCAAACTCCACTCTATGTTACAATAGATCTAGATATTCTAGATCCGGCATATTTCCCCGGTACTGGAACACCTGAACCGGGTGGTGTTACTTTTTCCGAACTTCTGAATGCTCTGCTCGGTTTGATGAATAGAAACATAGTCGGTGCAGATGTTGTAGAATTAGCTCCGGATTATGACCCCACCGGTATCTCCAGTATTACTGCAGCTAAGATCATTAGAGAAATGGCTCTATTATTGACCTAATTTCTCTAATTAAAGAAAAAAACTTCTTAACTCACTAATCCCTTTTATTTACAAGACTTTGCTTTAATCTTCCTGCAAATACCGAGTCATTAATTATTGACTTATAAATCGCTCTCTTTAATTCTTGCCACGAAAGATAAAATAGTGGAGGTTTCTTAATGGAGTACAGAGTTTTAGCTATCAATCCCGGTTCAACATCTACCAAAATAGCAGTTTATGACGACGAAAAAGAACTGTTTTGTAAGACATTGCGACACAATCCCGAAGAATTGGATAAATTCGGAGGATTGTTAGATCAATATGATTTTCGCAAAGGGCTGGTTATCGAGGCATTAGAAGAGAACAGCATCGAACCAGAAACTCTTAAAGCCGTAGTAGGTAGAGGAGGTCTTGTTAAACCAGTTAAAGGTGGTGTTTATAAGGTAAATGAAAAAATGCTTACCGATTTGAAGAATCCTAATATCTGGGGCAGGATCCATGCCTCTAACTTAGGTGCTTTTATCGCCAACTCCATTTCTCAAAACCTCAATATCCCTGCTTTCATAGTTGATCCGGTTACAGTAGATGAATTCGACGAAATTGCCCGCATTTCCGGTATTCCTGAAATAGAAAGAAAATCTCTTTTCCATGCCCTTAATATAAGATATACGGCTCGCAGATTAGCTAAACAGATGAATATAGAATTCAAAACCTCCAATATGATAGCTGCTCACATGGGTGGTGGTATATCTATCGCTGCCATCAAACAGGGTCGAGTAGTTGATGTTAACAACGCACTTCTCGGCATGGGTCCTTTCTCACCACAACGAGCCGGAGCTTTGCCTATAGGTGATTTGATTGAGTTGGCTTATTCGGGAAAATATACTAAGAAAGAACTTACAACATATCTGAGCAAGAACGCCGGTTTTATGGCGTATCTCAACACCGACAATGGCGTCGAAGTTGATGAAAGAGTTAAACAGGGTGACCAGAAATTCAGGCTGATCCGTGACGCTATGTGTTATCAAATAGCCAAAGAGATAGGTGCCTGTGCAACAGTATTGGAAGGGAAGGTTGATGCCATTTTCCTTACCGGTGGCTTGGCTTATGGTGAAGAATTGACTGATGAGATCAAAAAGAGAGTTAGCTTCTTCGCCCCTGTTTTCGTGCTACCGGGTGAAAATGAAATGGAAGCCCTCAGCCAGGGCGCAATTAACGTTCTTAAGGGATTAGAAGAGGCAAAAGAATATTAACCAAGATGGCTTATCTGCAAGTCGAAAATCTCCGAGTCGTTGTAGATGATTTTGAACTAAACGATATAAATATCGATCTTGAACAAGGAAAGATCTTATCCCTCTTAGGTCCGAGTGGTGCCGGTAAATCTACTCTGATCCAGGCAATATCTGGACTTATTCCTATCAATAATGGCAAGATATCAGTTAAGAATATCGATATTACCAAACTTCCTGTTCACAAAAGAAAGATCGGAATTGTCTTTCAAGATTTTGCTCTCTTTCCGCATCTGAACGTTTATAATAATATCGCTTTCGGACTAAGATCCCAACGGTTATCTAAGAAAACAATTCAAGATAAAATAACTTACCTTCTTGATCTGGTCGGTTTGAGCAGTTATGAAAAACGAGACGTTAATACCCTTTCCGGTGGCGAGAAACAGCGAGTAGCTTTAGCCAGAACTCTTGCCCCTCAACCCGACATAATTCTCTTTGACGAACCTCTAAGCGCAGTTGATGAAGAGCTACGGACTCGTTTACGGGAACAATTAGCAAAAGTTCAGCAAGAACTCGGCTTTACTGCTCTTTATGTAACACATGACCGAGAAGAAGCGTTCTATTTTGCAGATCTGATAGGGGTTATATTCGAAGGAAGGATCTGGCAAATCGATAGACCTGGGTTTGTTTATGAAAAGCCGGTCAATCCGGTTGTTGCCAGATTTCTTGGGATAGAGAACCGTCTAACAGTCGAAATTATAGAAGAATATAAAGAAGGATATATGGCAAAATTTGTCGGACACAACATATATATAATATCCAAGGATGACCTGCAGAAGGGAGATTTGATTGATGTATTAATTAAACCGGAGAGAGCTTTGATCTCCGAACAACAAGAAGAGGAAAACACGTTTCCCGTAAGCTTGATCAGCAGCAAGAACTACGGTTCCAAATCAGAGCTTTCTGTTGATCTTTTTGGAGCACCCATTAAAATACTGCTACCTGATTCAAAACCGTTATCTCTCAGGACAGATCAACTTTTCCTAAAACTGAAGCCGGAAAACCTGCTCAGCTATAAAAACAATGTACTACTTAACTAAGCCTCATATTACCCCATTACTCTTTATAAGGTTTTCTTTACTCCTTCTTCTTACTCTTGCCCTCTTTTCCTGTTCGCAAGATAAAAGAGCGAATTGGACTATTCTGGTCTATATGGCAGCAGATAACAACCTCAGTCCACAGGCAGTTGATGATATTATTCAGATGGAAAAAGCCAGAATCCCTTCATCAGTCAATGTTATCGTTCAATTAGATCCTTATCAATACAGTGCCGACCCTCAAGCAAGAAGGTATAAAATAACTCATAATACCGCCCCCTTCATAGCTTCTCCGGTTGTAGAATTTTTGGGTGATATAGACAGTGGTGATTATAGAAGTTTAGCCGATTTCGTCAATTGGGGTGTCTCCAAATATCCGGCTAATCGTTATGCTCTCGTTATCTGGTCTCATGGAACAGGATGGACAAGGGATGATGATACTTCTCGTTACATCTGTCCTGATAATACGAGTCTTAGTAATATCAGTATAGCCGGAGGTGAATTTAAAAGTGCCTTTCAGCTCTTTCCCAGAAAGATGGATATCCTGCTTATTGATGCCTGTCATATGCAGACCATTGAGGTTATCACCGAAGTATATCAATTCAATGATTATATAGTTGCTTCTGAAAACACTGTTCCGGTAGAAGGTTTTCCCTACAAGGAGATACTCGAACTCTGGAATCATTATACTAGTCCTCAAAATCTCGCCGTTAATATGGCGATCAAATACTACAACTCCTACCTTCCTGGAGGGAGTCAAAACCCGGAAGGGGCAACCAGACGTATCACTAGCTCCGTTGCTAAGACCTCCCAGTTACCACACTTTCTCAACCTTTTAGAACAGTTTGTCATTAATTGGAAATATACGGCAAATTCTCAGGTAGTTATTGATGCCAGAGAGGCGGTCTATTCATTCAATATCCCTCAATCAGATATAGACTTAAAGGAATTCTTTGTCACTCTTCATGAACTGACCGATAACACTCTCCTGCAGGCAGATATTGAGGAGATCATAATTGCTTTAGATAACCTTTTCATTGTTCAAGAATCTCAAAATCTCCCCTTAAATACCGGAACTGCTACTATTTGGTTCCCAGTTTATATTGAATACCTTCAGGGTAGTGCATCTCTCTACTCTAATCTCGATTTTGCTCTGACAGGATGGCTTAATTACATAGAAAGCTACTTCTCTACTGAATAGCATCAGATTTAGAACTGCTTCTTGTTCATTGTCCACAACCAAAAGTCTCTTATCCACACATCACAATATCATTTATCTACTGATTTTAAGGGTGTTTTAAGGTACCAGTTTTGATAATTCTATGATAGACACTAAGTTAAAAAAGCTGCAAACTATGTGGATAACTTGTGTATAAGTAAATTTTTCTTGCCCTTCAATATCGTATTTCTCTTTTATATCAACTAATTAGCGTTTATTAACGATTTGGAAGCTTTTGTGCATAACTCTAATTTTACTCTTTAGAAGACCCCCTTTATCTTACTCATACTTTTTGATTTGTGTCATTCTCTGTCTCATTCGTATCCATCCGCGGTTAGTTTTCTCTATCTGGATAGCGACTTGGTTATTTAATACATCTTTGGTTAGTAAATGGAGGACTATCTTATTATTCTGGATTACTCAAGATCATTTTCTTTGTAGGGGCAATTCATGAATTGCTCTTTTTTTTGCAGATAATACATGCAGGGGTCACCCTGAGTAATTCCCGATAACCTTCTTGCTACATCTTTCGGGGATTGTATTGAAGGGTGAGCTATCCCGAAACTAGGTCATATTGGCTATCCTGCGATACATTCTGTCCATAACAGAGCAAGAAGAATAGACCAGAACACTCAGGATGACAAAAGGTTGGCTTTTAAAAATAACCAAGAGCAATCTGCAGAACACTTGAAGCTTACATAAAGTGTCACCCTGAGTGATTCCCGATAACCTTCTTGCTACATCTTTCGGGGATTGTATCGAAGGGTGAGCTATCCCGAAACCAGGAATTAAAGATTCTCTTTTCGCTTGACATTAAACTTGTTTTATTAAGCTCAAACATATCTTGATTGGAGGTTTTATGAGTAAGGTATTAACAGATTTACGCAAATTACAGGATGCAGATCTACAGGGCAAAGTTGTTCTAGTCAGGGTTGATCATAATGTTGTAAAAGACGGTTCGATCAAAGACCCATTCCGTATCGATATTACCTTCGCAACAATGTTCAACATTCTCGCTAAGGGTGGCAAACTGATCCTGATGACCCATGTCGGCAGACCCAAAGACAAAGCAACGGGCAACATTAAGATCTCCAAAAAGACTTCTGTCCAACCGATAGTAGAATATCTCAAGAAGAAGTTAAACATAACCTTTTATACTCCTGAAATTCCACCTGAAGAGGGAAGCGGCTTAATACAGATCCCTCCCTCAATCAAAGAAAAAGTAAAAGAATTAAAAGAGGGCAAGATCAGCGGTATCTATCTCCCTAATACCAGATGGTTCAAAGGTGAAGAGGATAAAGGTGAATATGCAGACCAATTTGCTCAAGAACTGGCAGAATTGGCTGATGTTTTCGTTAATGATGCCTTCGGTTCTTGGCAGTCGCATGTTTCTACTGTCCGCATCACCAAATACCTCCCCTCTTATGCCGGATTACTTATGCAGAGTGAGATATCTAATCTCGAACAGGTTTTTGAACCGCAAAGACCTATTTTGGCAGTGGTAGCCGGTTCTAAATTCGATACCAAGATAGGTCCTCTGCGTGCCTTACTGGAAAAAGTAGATCATCTCATCTTAGGTGGTGTGATTTATAATGCTTATTTAGCTGCCAAATACGATCTGGAAATAGCCGGACTAACTCCGGAGGATATTGATTCTGCCCGAGAGTTTCTGGAATTCAGTAAACAGTATCCCGATAAGATCATTGAACCGTCTGTCATAGTTGAATCTGACAGTTTAGAAGGAAAAGTTGAAGATCAATACCGTAATATCGACATTCATAACCTGCAAGACAAAAAGAAGCTGAACTATATTCTCGATGTAGCTGCTCAGTCATTTGCAGATGCCAAGATCAAAGAAGTGATCAACAATGCCAGATCTGTCTTTGTCAATGCAGTTATGGGTTTAACCCCCCACTTTGCCGAAGGCACTATAGCCCTCTTCAATGCCCTCAATAGCAATAGCTCGGCTTTCAAGATGTACGGTGGCGGAGATACGCTGCAGGAGTTCAGAACGCTGTTACCAGGTAAGTATCTGAATGCCATCGATGATCAGAATCACTATTTCTTCTCAGGTGGAGGCACTGTGCTCACTGCTATAGAAGAGAACTCAGTCCTTGGCTTAGAACCGGTTAAAGCTCTATTACATAGCGAGGCGTAGTAACTTAAGAGACACTGAAACAAAGAAAGCGCATCTTAGTGACTCCAACCAACTTTTCCTGCTGTCAGTCGGCACAAGAAAAATTTCTTTGACATTTATCTGTAAGATTTCTATATAGGAAAAAGGGAAGTAGTTTTATTATGATTCATGAAGTACCAAAACTAGTAATAGGTGACCTTGAGATTGAGATACCAATAATTCAAGGTGGAATGGGAGTAGGGGTATCATTATCCGGTTTAGCTTCTGCAGTAGCAAATCAGGGTGGGATTGGAGTTATTGCTGCTGCAGGTATCGGCATGCTTGAACCCGACTTTAACACAGACTTCAAAGCTGCTAACCGCAGAGCGCTTGCCAAAGAGATAAAAAATGCCAAGAGATTGACAAAGGGAGCTATCGGGGTTAATCTCATGTTAGCAATGTCGGACTTTGACGAACTCTTACTTGTAGCATTAGATGAAGGTGCAGATGTTGTTCTGCTTGGTGCAGGTCTTATTTTAAAGATCCCCGATACTATTCCTATAGAAAGGTTAAGAGCTTCTTCTACCAAGTTTATTCCGATTGTTTCTTCACCCAGAGCAGCTAAGATCATTTTCGAATATTGGGCGAAAAATTATAACCATGTTCCTGATGCAGTTGTCGTTGAGGGCCCTTTAGCAGGTGGTCATCTTGGCTTTAAAAAACAGCAGATAAATGATCCTGAATATGCTCTAGAAAAATTGATCACAAAGATTATTCCTCTCATTGATGTTTTTGAGAAAAAATTTCATAAGAAGATCCCGGTCATTGCTGCAGGTGGTATCTATACTGGTGCTGATATCTATAAATTTATGCAGTTAGGAGCTCAAGGTGTCCAAATGGGAACAAGATTTGTTGCAACACATGAGTGTGATACCTCTATTAAGTTCAAAGAAGCTTATATAAATTGCTGTCAGGAAGATATTATTATCATCGATAGTCCGGTAGGATTACCTGGCAGAGCTATCCACAATAAGTTCTTAGATGATGTCTCTGCGGGAATCAAAAAACCGATTAACTGTCCTTGGAGATGTTTAAAAACCTGTGATTACAAAGTAGTACCTTACTGCATTGCAGAGGCTTTGACAAAGGCAAAAAGAGGCAATTTCGAGGAAGGTTTCGGCTTTTGTGGTGCTAATGCCTATCGAGTTGAAGAAATTCTCTCAGTTAAGGAAATCATAGAAAAATTATTAACAGAATACGATCTGGCAGTTTCATCTTAAAGCCTCCCTCTCTATTGCCTATACCATCAATCAGCTTTAATGATGTATAGTGGTCGCACTCTCCTGACTGCCATAGAGGAACATTCAGTCCTTATTCCGGAACCTGTTAAATACTAATCGGAGATTGAGAACTTATAACATAGAAAGAAGTCTAAGTAGATAACTAAAATATAATTGAGTTTCACTCTCAATTCTTTCTCCCTCTACTTATACATGTGTCACAAAAAGCTAAGTTGTTGAAAAAATAATACTTAATACAATCTTTCTAAACAAGAGTTGCTACAGTAATGATTAAGTGCCCATTTTTTATCGATTATAATCATGCAGAATCTACTCGCAAAAAATGTGTTTATTTAACTCACCCTTGTAAAATAAGTATGGTAGGAATTTTAATAGGTTTCAGTTTATATTCTTCGAAATGGCAATTTTAAAGACATTAATGCAAATTTTTAATCTTTAGCTTGACTAATCTTGGCATATAGATATTTTATTGTTCATTCTATTAGTAGATGATAAATTATTGCTAATAAACAATTAATTACTAAATTTTGATAGTCTTGTCATAAGGGGGTAAGTTTATGACAGATCGGGAAAATAAAGAATTGTTCACTCTAAGAATAGCAGCTGGTAACCGCAACTATTTCTTTGATGTAAAGGAAAGCTCAAATGGTACAAAATATCTGGAAATAAAAGAATCAAAGAAAACAGAGTCAACTTTTGAACGTCACAGGATTATTGTGTTTCAAGAACACCTCTCTGATTTTGCCCACGGATTAACAAAATCTATAGATTTTATCGATGACAAAGCAAAGAGAAACAAATTCGAAGAGATTAGAAAAGAATGGGCTAAAGCTTACATGCCTTGGACTGAAGAAGAAGATCAATATCTGAAAAAAATATATCATAAAGATTCTGACATTGATAAATTGGCAATAGAGTTTCAGAGAAAACCCTCTGCCATTCGGTCTCGATTAGCAAAATTGGGATTAATAGAAAACAAAGTATAGGGCATCTATTCCTTTGATAAAAATGATGAAAACAGTTTAAGCTGATAGGTATCAAATTAACTTTAATTGCTTTATCTTAAAAACGCACGTCGTTATATATTGTTTAATAGCTCAGCGAATTCTTTGATCTTATCATCATAGAAGACCGATTTGCTTTCCTTAATACCGCCTACAAGGCGGACCAAAAGTTTCTCGATAAAGCTGAATCTTTTTAGATCATATTCGAATCCCAGATTAGCTTTGGCAATTGCCTTGTCGTATAACTCCTGAGTGAAACTATCTTGCAAATATTTAGTTATTTCGTTTTCTTTCTCAGTACCGGCACAGATATAGAGAGCGATCTTTTTCTCTCTCAGTTTGACAAGATTGTTCTTGATAAACTTTCTCATCGCTCCCTGCACCCTGCCGGCATAAATAGATCCTGCTAAGACAACGACATCAAAGTCATCAAAGTCAGGACTGGTTTTAACATTTACCAGTTCAACTTCACCCTGCAACTCAGTTCTGAGTTTGAGGGCTGCTTTTTCAACACTACCGTATTTGGTGGAAAAGATAATTATGGTTTTCATATTCACCTCCATTTTATAATACTACTTTCTTTTGTTCCGTCAAAAGAAAGTAGCAAAGAAAAACTCCCGACTTTTCGTTCAATTACTTTCTTTTGGCGATCCAAAAGAAAGTAACAAAGAAAAACTCCCGGCGTACAATATAATGGTTAAAAACCTTCTCGAAACGGCTTCTCTGGATAAACTCCTCGCTTTGCTCGTCGAACAGTATCTTCGAAGCCGATTCTCGTACGGTTTTCTTAACACCTTTAATTGTAATGCCGGATGATCTATTCCCACCCGCCACCCAAATGGAACATAACTCCATTCCCTGCGGTTAAAACCGCAGGCTATAAAATGGCACCCAAAAGGGTGCTGTCGGAGTTAAGCAATGAGATTTACTAAGCATATACTGAAATATATGTTACATAGTTTGATTCGATTGAAGAGCTACAAGTAGTAAATTATGGTAACTATCAAATGCCTGATGAATGTTTCATTTTATTTTATCATCCCAATCTTTGTTGACTCCTGCCATATACTCTTCATCACTGATCAGTTCAAGGTGAATCTGTTCGACGGTTTCCTTGCTCACCTCTCCATTGGTGACCATTTCCTTGCCAGCTTTATGCAAAGCTGTCCGAAAATCCTCGATCTTTTTGTTGATGGGCGAATCAGCAATACCCTGTTCTGATAATATTTCACCACAATTACGGTATATTGCCAGCACCGGATTGACCATGCCGACAAATGCCTTCAAGATATCAAAATTATGTTCTCCCGGAAAGCCGGAGTTAATAACAAAAAACTGGCGAGGAAACCTTGTTGCTCTACCCTTGTGATAGAAACTCCCATCATCATTTTTATGGATTTGAGGAGTAGCCAACGGTAGTAAGCGATCATAGAAATTCTTTAAGAGAGCGGTCATGTACATACCATAGACCGGTGTTGCCATACCGACATAATCCGATGCCAGAAAGAGGTCTATCAATTCCAACATATCGTCTTTGATGATACAGCAACCGGGTGTATTACCCCAGCAGCTAAAACAGCCGCGGCAGTATTTGATATCTTTTTCGATGAGATAAATCTCTTCGGTTTCGGCTCCTGCCTCTCTTGCCCCTGCTAAGAGCGGCTCTACTATCTTGTGACTGTTGCTATCTCTCCCACGCGGACTGCCGTTAAATACGGTTATTTTCATGAACAATCTCCTTGTGAGTTATGACTTTTATTGAATTCAGCCAAATAAACTGTCAATACAACTTTTTTATGTTCTTTCTTTTGATCCGTCAAAAGAAAGTACCAAAGAAAAACTCCCGGCGTACAATGCAACGGTTAAAAACCTTCTCGACTCTGCTTCTTTCGCTAAACTCCTCGCTCCGCTCGTCTAACAGTAGCTACGAAGCAGATTCTCGTACGGTTTTCTTAACACCGTTAATTGTAAAGCCGGATGATCTGAAGTCAGTGATCCGGAAGTTGAATAAAAGCTTGGAAATATTTAAGATAAGGATTTATTATCCGGTCTATCTTTGATCATATACCTCATACCGTCTTCTATCCTGTCATCGAGCCAGCTATGATTTAGATAGAAGGAATAGGCACGGAGCTTAGTATCGATATCGGTTGTCAGCCATATTCTTTGACATCCTTGCGTGAATAACCATTCTTCGACTAAGGTGAGTAACTTACCCCCAATCCCCTGTTTGATATATTCCGGTAAGACGGCAATGACCCACATCTCACCTGTTTGTTTGTCACCTATAGCGAAAGCGACAACATTGCCGGCAATCTCGCATAGCCACCCTTTGTAGGTTGTGGATAGTTTTTCGGCGAATGTTTTTTCGTTGATCCCGAGAGATAGAAGCACTTCTAAGGATAGATCGTTTTCGTCGGTCTTTGTTCTGAGCTCGATCAGAACAGGGATGTCGGATATTGTTATTTCTCGATATTTCATGGTTTTTTCTTATTAGTTCCTTATTGAATGTGAGTTAGAATGCTTAATCCTTCGATACATTCTGCACCAAAATGCTAAGCCCCCTCGATGAAGTAAACCATTCTGGTGCAGAACACTCAGGATGACAATAGACTGTTAATCTACATATCTGTGTTATCTCCTTATCATTACAACGACTACAGTAGTTTGAAATCCACTAGATGAAGTGATCATTCTTGTTATATAATACTCAGGATGACAATAATCATAATTCTTTTTTTATTAGTGCAAATTAGTGCATTTATTCGTGTGCATTCGTGGACAAATCCTTTTATTCATAAACGAAAGTGAAGTTTTTTCTCACCAATGCCGGTTCCTTGTATTTCCCGAAGAGAGCCATCAGTTTTATACGGGCTTTGACCCCCTTCAGGTCTTCTCCGAGAATGACACCGAGCTTTTTCAGATGGAAACCACCACCCTCATAGCCGTATTCCGGTAAAACACGCCCTTTGAATACACGGGAGGTGATGACAACAACAATGTCACGTGCTATTGCCCTTCTAATAGGTTCTATCATAGTAAGAGGCAGATTCCCTCTGCCGAATGCCTCGATAACTATTCCTTTTGCATCGTTTGCGATGGAACTCTCGATATAGCGACCATCCATGCCGGCTACAGCTTTTATAAGATCAATATTGTAATCCAATTCGTTGGTCCAGACATTCTCTCTGAACAAGAGCTTGCGATGATAGACGACCCTGTCGGTATCGACTATGCCGAGAATACCAAAGTTAGGAGAAACAAAAGATTCCAGTTTGCCGGTATCAGCTTTGACAACATCACGGGCAGTATGAATTTCATCATTCATTACCACAAGAACACCCTTATCGATCGACTCATGATGTACAGCTACCCTTACGGCTCCTACGATATTGCGGGGACCATCAAGACCAAGCTCCGAACCGCTTCTCATGGCAGCAGTAAAAATGACGGGTTTACGAGTCGTCAAAACCAGATCGAGCATATAGGCGGTCTCTTCCAGGGTATCAGTACCATGTGTGATAACAACCCCATCATAATCACTGATCTTATTATCGACCATTTTAGCCAGTTCAAACATCCGCTGGGGAGTTACATGGGGGCTCGGCATATTAGAAAATTCAAAAACCTCAATCTCCGCAGCAGAGGTTAATTGCGGAAAGTTAGCCAACAAATCAACCAGATTATTGTCAGGTATGATACCCAATTCAGCATCATACCGCATAGAGATCGTTCCACCGGTCGTTATGATCAATACTTTTTTCTTCATTACCGCCTCAATAAATTTCCTTATTAACACTTTTTTGTAATGCTTTGTGTCAAGGAAAGTATTATAAGCTGGCAACGAGTCACTTTGTTCAAATACTGAAGTCTTTGATGAACTGATAGAATTAAGCTTATGAGTTTCTTTTTTTATATCTATTCCAATTGAAGGTCTATCTTGTTTGCTCCGTTAATTATCTGAAAATCATGATTCATTAGTAGTTCATCTTCATTATGATTATTTTTATAAACGGAAATACGGGTGATATCGTTATAGCATCTACCTGTTATGTTCGGAAACCTGTATCCGGCTATAGTTGAATATTTTCCAGAAAACGAGGGGAATGTGAGAAGATATCAACTTCGAAACAATAATACCAATGGTTTAACATTAGGCACGACACGAGTCTGACACAGCCGACTCGTAGGCACCCTAAAGATTAAAGCTAAACTAACTAATGGTTGTGATCAGCAGTATGGTGAGAGCCCTTAGCTGACAATATATTGTGTAAACTCTCAACAAAATGTACATAAGTAACATATGCTTCAACATACTCTCTGCCGGCATCAACACTATCTTCCTTATGTTTCTTTTTTTCCATCACTAAGGCAAAACGTTCCCGAATGCCCTTTGTGAGTTCATTCGTAATTTCATCGAGCAAATCATCAACTGAACCATTATCTATTGAATCGTCAGCAAACTCAATAATAGGATCAATTTCTGTACCTGCTGGCTTAATACCGGTATAAGTTTCACCCTCACCTGCTCGATGGATTCGAACTAAGGTTTCAAAAAAGAACCTATCGGCGAGTTCTTTTACTTGAGGACTAATTTTCCGGATACTCAGGACTTGTTCAAAGACTTCTATTAAATCGGCTTCATCTTCCTGTGGTATCCATATTAAAACTAAATTTACATTTTCTGTATCCAATGCTTTTTTTGCAGCACTAATAACGGGGCCGTCTATACTATCACAATGAGCAAACATTAAGGGAAACATGAAGGGGAGCAATGGATTGTCCTTAATAATCATCAAAACAACGCTGAACACAAGCATTAGTAATAAGATTATTATTTGTCTGTTTTTCATAATTACACCTCCTAGGCATTGTTTTATTTATGCATCAATTTTTCTTACTAAGGTTATCAAAACAACCTTTTCGGTCTTTGATGATTATCAGTATTGTACCTAATAAACCGGCTATGAGCAAACCGAAATCTTCTCTAATCAGAAGATTCAGAGCGGCACTAAAGCCAGTCAGAGACCACAAGAAGGGGATTATCAAGATTATCTTAGGTACTTTCTTGATCGTCAATAATAGTATTCCAAAGGTAAAGATCGTTGTAGGGCAGGGAGCTCCAAAAGTCGGTGAATGGGGATAAGTATGCCCGGAAAAATGACCTAAGAGGGGATAAACAGCCAAAGCATAGAGAATAAAGATGCTGCCGGTTATTCCATAAAGATCCAGTTTCAGTTCATATGACAATTTTGACTTCAACAGTCCAAAATAGAGAAAGAGAATGCTTTGAATTATAAAGAGAACGCCAAAGAGATAAGCTCCTTTATTAATCATCGTGAAGAAAAACAGATGAAATATTACCCCCATCCAGAGCCAGAAATAAGCTATGATAATCGAGATCATCTTATCAGTAAGAGCACTCCTTTTGACGGTAAGAAATAGGGCTAATAATGCTACCAGATAGAAGAAAATCTGAATCGGCCAAACAGTAATATTATAGATTTTAAATAAGCTCAGGAATTGATCAACGGAAAAAGGAATTCTCATTTGTTACCTCCTATTGGTCTCTGGTAATCTCTGAGCAATTGTTGTTATGTGGAATATTCAACTTGAATTCAGTTTATTTTGTCAAGATAATAATTAAATAATGGATATAGAAATTATTACCCGATACTATGAAGATTATATCTTGTCTTGGATTTTATTACGGCTCAGGAGGGAAAGTCTCGATATCAAGTGTTTCAGGTTTCTCATATGTTAATTGTTGAGCACGCTTCTGTTTAATAATTTTTATCTCTTTTCTTACTAACTCGTAGGCAATATACCCGGCAAGCAGGTAAGAGATCGTCAATGAAGCAAAGACCCCTTGCGGACCGAGAAAGAAATGTCCGAGGAAGGCGAGTGGTAAGTAGATGGCAAAGATCTGAAATCCCATCATACCGGAAGCGAGATAAGGTTTTTTAAAAACATTGAGAATAGTCGAACTGATCTGCAAAGTTCCTGCTAAGCCGTAAGAGATCGGAACGATCCTGAGATAGAGAACTATCGTTTCAATAACGAGCGGATTATCATTGAAGATACCGGCTAAAGGTCTGGCAAAAACGGCAAGAATAATTGCCAAAAAGCCACCAATCGCCAGAGAGAACCGATGCCCGATCTTCTTGCCCTTCTTTACCCGGTCAAGATCTCCCGCACCGAGATTCTGCCCGATAAAGGGGCTCATTACAGAAGAGAGAGCCATAATCGGTGCTAAGGCAAAGAACTCAATTCTGGTAGCCACCCCGAATCCTGCTACTACCAGCGGTCCGGATGAAGCTAAAAGCCGGGTAATAAACCCTGACCCGACCGGTAAAGCGAGCCGGATCGAAGCCGATGGGATGCCGATATGAAGGATCTCTTGCCAAGAAGTGAGAACTTCTATGAGCTTTACCTTTTTAAATGATATTAATCGTCTGCGGAAATGAAGAACATAGATGGCAACTGCTGTTATGATCGCTCTGGAAAAGACAGTCGTCAGAGCAGCACCCTGAATCTCTAAACGGGGAAAGATCCAGATCCCAAATATAAGCAAGGGATCAAGTATCATGTTAATCATTGCCGAGATGATCATTATCAGACCGGGTGTCTTGGTGTCGCCTAAAGCCCTTATTATATTGTTGCCTATCATCGTGATCACGACCATAAAGGAGCCAAAATACCAGACGGACATGTAATCATTGATGTATTCAAGTATGATGCCTCTGGCTCCGAGCATAGTAAAAAGTGGTTTGATAGTTAATAACCCTATAACTGAGAGAATAAGTATAAAAAGAAAACCGAGAGTGAGGCTATCGGTAGTTAATCTGGTAACCTTGTAGTGATCACCGGCTCCGACATAACGGGAGATCAGAGCACCGGCACCGATACCGATCCCGGCAGAAAAGCTGTTGATGACCATCACCACCGGAAAAGTAAAGGATAGGGCTGCTAATTGCTCTTCTCCTAATCTGGCGACAAAAAAGGTATCGGTGAGATTGAAGATCACTATCCCGAGCATACCGGCTATCATCGGCAATGTAAGATAAAAGAGCTGCTTGGTAATGTTCCCGCTAGTCAGGACTGCTCGATTTACTCTATCCAAAATCTCTCCTGTATGCTCATTTATTTTGGGAATATATTCCCGGTTCATCTACTGTCAAGTTTGTTCTTGCTTCACACCCTCTGTTAGTTTCACCAGAAACCCAATATTGTCATCCTGAGTGTTCTGCTGTAAGCTTCGTGCTGCTCTTAACAGCAGAATGTATCGAAGGATGCATTATACTGAAACGGTTTTGTGCTTTTCTTACCCTTCGATACATCACTTGGTAAGCATAAGCAAGAAGCACTACCAAGTGCCACTCAGGGTGACACAAGTAATAATAATTAACCAAATTACAGTTTAGTATTCTGTTTATTCTTAATAACGCCCTGAAGAGGCGACAAATACTAGCTAGACAGTTCTTACTTGTCTATCCCTCGATCCAACCCTTTACCAAACATATAGGCACTAATGACTCCATCGAGTTCGGAAGTAGTCACAAAATAGTTTATACTTCGGAGCAGGAATCACCGAAAAAGCAATAGGATAACTAATAATAGAATTTCGACTAAGAAATCAACTCATTAAAACATAATTACCTTTTAAAATTAAAAAAGAGGGGGATACGTGAATCGCCCCTACTTATCATTAACTGTTTTCTGACCATGTGATACAATAATGAACAACACGAAATAATTTGACAAAAGCAGTTTGATAAATATGTTAAATATCTGTCATTTAAGAGAAAGGAGAGTGATTTCAAATGGCAATGATGTTAAAAATATCCAAAGTAATTGAAAACCAAATAGATGAATTCCTTGACCTTGTTTCCGAGAGCGGTTTGATCTTCAAGAAAGCTATCGATAACTATCTCAAGGATAATACTGAAGAATTTGAAGCCCGTTTGGAAAGAGTGATAGATTATGAACGAAAAGCTGACGAGTTGAGACTGGTTGTAGAAAAGCAACTCTATATGCGAACCTTGATCCCAGAAAACCGCGGCGATGTTCTGGCAATCTTGGAAAATACCGACAATGTTATCGACTCAATGAAGCATACTCTACAGCAATTTTCGATAGAGAGACCAGATATCCCCTCCAAATTCGATGTTCTCTTTAATGAGCTTACCGATTCTTCTATCCAATCAGTAGAGTGGTTAGTCAGATCTGTTAGAGCTTTTTTCAAGGATATTAAATCTGTTAACGACCACATCCACAAAGTCGGTTTCTATGAGAAGGAGACCGACGATATAGCTGTCAAACTAAAGACACAGATATTTGCCGATGAATTAGACTTAAGCAGCAAGATTCATCTTCGTTTTTTTGCTTCGAGCATTGAATCTATCTCCGATTGTGCAGAATCGGTCACAGACAGATTGGCAATTTATACTATTAAACGAATGATCTAATTAATATGATACTCTTTTTCCTATCGAGTGGTCTCTTTTTAGGTTGGTCTTTAGGCGCCAATGATGCTGCCAATGTCTTCGGAACGGCAGTAGGCACCAAAATGATCAAATTCAAGACTGCCGCTTTGATCGCCTCGATCTGTGTTATATTGGGAGCAGTGCTGGAAGGATCGGGGGCAACTCATATTCTGGGAGAGTTGGGAGCTGTCAATACACTCCCCGGTGCTTTTGCTGTTGCTTTTGCAGCTGGATTTACCGTTACTTTTATGACTAGATTACGCTTACCGGTCTCGACATCTCAAGCTATTGTTGGAGCTATTATCGGCTGGAATATCTTTAGTGGCTCTCCTACTGATCTTACTTCGTTAACCAAGATAGTTCTTACATGGGTTCTATGCCCGGTTATATCTGCCTTTTTTGCGATCATACTCTACTGGATAACAAAATATTTTTTAGAAAACTCCAAGATCCACTTGATCACTATGGATGCCATTACTCGTACCGCCTTGATCATAGTTGGTGCTTTTGGTGCCTATAGCTTAGGTGCCAACAATATAGCTAATGTTGTTGGTGTTTTTGTCCCGACCTCCCCTTTTCAAGAGATCCTGATCGGAGATTTTATAACGATATCTTCAGTCCAGCAGCTCTTTTTCCTTGGTGCTATAGCTATCTCTATTGGTGTCTTTACCTATTCATTTAAAGTCATGAGAACTGTCGGGAAAGATCTTTTCCGCTTATCCCCGGTCACTGCTTTTATTGTTGTTTTATCTCATTCATTGGTGTTGTATCTTTTTGCCTCACAGGGATTGAGAGACTGGTTGTTATCCCATAATCTACCTGCTTTACCACTCGTTCCCGTATCGAGTTCTCAGGCAGTTATAGGAGCTATAATTGGAATTGCCATAGCGAAAGGTGGTAGGAATATCCAGTGGAATGTACTGGGAAGAATATCTTCCGGTTGGGTAACAACTCCTGTAATAGCCGGATTGATCGCCTTTGTTGCACTATTTTTTGTCCAGAATGTCTTCGATCAGCATGTCTATCACGAAACGGTATATGCCTTTCCTGATGTAGTAATTGAAAGATTGCAGGAAGAAGATATTCCGGGGGATGATCTAGAATTGCTTGCCGGAATGGAGTTCGGCAATATTAGAAGATTAAATCGCTATCTGAATGAAATTGGGGTCAGGGATACGGAACAGAGAGCGAAAATCAGATATTACTCAGCAATACTTGAGATGGAGATCAGTAAATTGCTATTACGGCAAATTGCGCCGGAGATGTTAACATCACGGCAATTAATGACTCTCAATTCACTTAAAGGACAAACTTTTTTCTTTGAATGGGAGTTTTATGAAACTTTACAACAATTATCCGATGAATGGCGATTCAAAGAAGAGACGGAAGAAAATCTTGAATATAATCAAGATCTGAGACGAATATTGCAATACCTGCGTGAACTGTTCTTGATCAGGAGAAAATGATCTTCCTTGAATAGGGACTGATAAAGTCACCAATGAACTTTAATAAAAAAGAAAAAAATAATCTTCTTCATACACAAGGAGATAATTGATCACTTAAGATGACTGTAAAAAACTTAACTGTTCTGTGATCAAACGATATCTTTTTTAAAGTGTAATACCACTTGATACAGATGTTGCTTTTCTCTTTTTTTTTGGTTGACAGTAACACCCTTTAATCAAAGTTATTAATGTTTTTCAGAACAATAGGATAAGGGAAAAACCATGAAAGATGCTAAGAATCATCGAGAAAATGCCAAGACACATTTCAATGAATTACATGATATTGTGACCGACCAGATGCAAGGTCTCCCCTGCCCCCCGCTGCAGAAACCTGTTTCGGAGGTGAGTAAGGTCATTGACTTACCAAAGCCGGATCAATCATTCGTTAAGAACAGTCATATTTTCAACTGTCTGGAAAACCGACGCAGTAGGAGAAAATACACTGAGGAATCGCTCACACAGGAGAAACTATCTCTGCTCCTGTGGTTTACTAATGGTGTTCAGCGAATCTTTAAGCGTGGTGATGATTATTCTGTTGCTTTACGCACTGTTCCATCTGCCGGAGCAAGACATCCCTTAGAAACCTATCTGATCATTAACCGGGTTGCCGGTATTGAGTCCGGTGTTTATCGTTACTTAGGTGTTGAGCATCAATTAGTCAAAGAAGAGCAGATAATCTGCACAGAAGATATGATCACAGAAGCTACAATGGGACAAAGTTTTGTTGCTCAAGCCCCTGTTGTTTTCTTATGGGTTGCCATTCCTTACCGCACCGAATGGCGTTATAACGGTGAAGCAGCCAAATTGATCCTGCTTGATGCCGGACATATCTGTCAGAATCTCTATATTGTGGCTGAGGCACTAGGTTTAGGTACCTGTGGTATCGCTGCTTACGATCAGGAAAAGATCGATCAAGCGTTACAACTCGATGGTGATGATGAATTTGTTGTCTATCTGGCACCTGTCGGAAAGTTATGATGATAAATCAGGTGATATTTCGGCACATACCGAAGTCAAGGCAGCGGAAAGATCTCAACTGGAGTGGCACGGGAATCGATGAAGTTTTCTCTCTGTGTCACCCTGAGTGACAAATGGTCGAAAATAGTAATCCAAATCAGGTATTGAATAATTATGTTAGAGATCAAGAAAGAAGATATATTTAGCGTTTCTGACGTAAACAAGATAATCAAAAACCTCATAGATCAGAATCTGCCTTTACTCTGGGTAGAAGGAGAAGTGGCTAATTATACTTCGCACTCTTCCGGTCATACCTATTTCTCCCTGAAAGATAAAGAAAGCACTATCCGCTGTGCCTTTTTCAAACAATATAATATCAGTTCGACCTATTATCCTCAAGAGGGTGACAAAGTCCTCTGCTTCGGGAAAGTCGATGTCTATGAGAAATCGGGGCAATATCAATTGTTGGTCAGGCAGATGCTTCCTGCCGGCATTGGTGAACTGCAGATAAAGTTCAATGCTCTGAAGAAAAAACTCGATGAAGAGGGTTTGTTCGATTCCCGTCATAAGAAGCCGATCCCGGAATATCCGGAATCAATAGGGATAATTACCTCTCCTACCGGTGCTGCTTTTCAGGATATAAAGAACATTCTGACCCGAAGATTTCCTTGCCATATTTATCTATATCCAGCTGCAGTACAGGGTGATAAAGCTGTACAGGAACTGATCGCAGGATTGAGATATTTCAATGAGCAGTTTACTGTCGAGATAATTATTATCGGTAGAGGAGGCGGTTCTCAAGAGGACCTGTTCTGTTTCAACGATGAAGAGTTGGCAAGAACGATATTTGCTTCCCAAATCCCGGTTATTTCGGCAGTAGGACATGAAATAGATTTTACAATTGCTGATTTTGTTGCTGATCTAAGAGCACCTACACCATCTGCAGCTGCTGAATTAGCCGTTCCGGATAAACAGGAAATACTACAACAACTCAAGCAATATCAGAAGCAACTAAAAGTAAGAACTGCTCAACAACTTTTGCATTATAAGCACTTTCTTCGATCTGCAGAAAAAACTCTTTACCAAAAACATCCTCAGTCTATGCTTTTCAAGTTTCAACAACAATTAGACGAGGCGGTAGTATCTTTAGCCAATAGTTTGAAAATCATTCCGGAATTGAGAAATCAAAACCGCAATCTTCAGGATAAACTTGTCTATCTCAGCAATAGAAAGAGTAGTGAGATCATACATCAGGATAGAATGAAGCTGGAGAAAACTACCAATAAAATGATCAACTTAACAATGAATCTTGCCTCACGAGAGAAAGAAAAACTGAATAACTTAAGTCATGAACTCAGTAAACTATCTCCCTATGAAGCACTTAAAAGAGGATATGGAATTATCAGACAGGAAAAAAAGATAATAAATTCGGTTGATAAAATAGATAAAACTCGATCACTGGAAATAAAATTACAAGACGGAACTTGCCAATGCTCTGTAGAAAAAGTAGAAAAATCAGATTACTGACCCTCTTGCTTTTGACTGCTCTGATCATGCTGAGCAGCCAATCAATCTGTGCTGATATCAGAGCTCTCTGGGTTACAGCGTGGGATCTGAATACTCCGGAAAAAATAGATAAAATGATCGCCTTTGCGCTGTCACATAACATAACTCAGATCTTCGCTCATACAAGATATCGTTCTGATGCCCTATATATACCAAACAGGTTTTTCGATACCTACTATAATCCGGAACCGAGGAGTTATATCCTTAATTGTGAGGTCTTTGATCCATTGGCTTACCTGATAGAAAATACCATCGATACAAATTTGGAGATCCATGCCTGGGTCACTGTTTTTGTTGCAACTCCCAGAACTATCGAAAACATTGCTATTGAACACCTTTATAAGACACGTAGTGAATGGTTCACAAAGGATTTTTTGGGTACTAAGATGTCATACAACTCCTATGAAGGGGCTTATCTTGATCCCGGTGTACCGGAGATACAGGATTATCTGATCACTGTTTTTCTCGATATTGTCAGTAATTATCAGGTTCAAGGTATTCAGTTAGATTATATCAGGTATCCGGACAGTCAATTCGGTTATAATCCGGCTGCAATTGAGCAGTACAATCAATCCGATTTTGAATCGAACAGTTTTCATAAATGGAAAGAGGAGCAGATTAATCGGTTTGTACGTCGCTTTTATGCTGAGATGAAGTATCATAATCCTGATTTGATCGTATCAGCAGCTGTAATTAGTGACCTTAACAAGGCAAAAATGAGATACTCCCAAAACTGGACAGAATGGCTGGAAGATGGTTATATCGACTATGCCTATATTATGTCTTATTCTACCTCAGATGAAGTTGTTAATAGAGAATTGCTAGAAGTTCAGAAATGGAAAGACCGTATTATTGTCGGGCTTCGTACTTGGACAGAAAATGGTCGTCCTTACTCACCAAACCTGATAAGTAGCAAGATCCTACTCAGTAAAAGATTAGGATTTCCTGGGATTGCACTCTTCTCCTATACCGGAATCAGAGCAAATAATAACTTCGTCTTGAACAAAGCATTAGAAGGAAATTCCTCACCTGCTAACTCACTCTCCAATAACTTCATCTTTGGCTACATTACTGATCAGAACGGAAAAGCATTAGCTAAAATACCGGTATCTCTTAATGGTAATGCCATCAAAACTTATACTGATGAGAACGGCTTCTTTTTCTTTAATCAGCTGAAGCCGGGTAATTATTGGCTGAAAACAGAAAAGGGGATCAATGTTGTCTTTTCCAGCAATATATACATCCCTTCTTCTCCGCAAGTATTTCCTGTTAAATATAATCTCAGTTTCACCGATTAAAAAATAGAAAGGGTGAATCCTTGATTAAACGGAGTTAGATATGAGAATCGATCAACTAATGAACAAACTATGCCTTGTGAAGAGCAGAAGTGTGGCAAAAAAAGCCTGTGATCATCAACTGGTTCTTATCAATGGAGAACCTGTTAAAGCGAGTTCTACAGTACACGAAAATGATACTCTCCAATACTCTATTTATGGTTATCTAACCGTGATCAAAATCATAAAAATCCCGCTGGGAAACGTTTCTAAGAAAAATGCTACCGAGTATTATGAAGTAATTTCCCGTGAGAAATTGGAAGTTAATTATTAATAATCCATATTAGGAGATAAGAAATGTTCAATGATTATCAGAAAAATAAAAGACATTGTCTTTGTATCATATTTATAATAGCTTTATTGTTGTCAACTATGCTCTGTTGCTTTGCAGAGACTATGAATCAGGATAATGAGATGACCGAAGAGATCAAGTTAACCGAAAATGAATTTCACCAAAAATATGCTATCGGATTGAACAATCTGGTCTGGAATCTATTGGATAAAGAAGAGAAAACTCAGCAGGACAAAGATATGATGATCCATGCTGCTCATACTTCTCTTTACCATTGGAGCAGGATCGGTACAGCTATTAATCTGCAGAGAGGAGAATGGTTAATTTCACGTGTTTACGCAGTACTCAACCGTCCTGAAGCTGCTGTTTATCATGCAGAAAATTGTCTTGCACTGACCAAAGAGCATGGTTTCCTTGATTTTGATCTCGCTTATGCTTATGAAGCAATGGCGAGAGCTTATGCCTCAGCCGGTAATACTACCGAGTTCGAAAAGAATTTTAAACTGGCAAGGGAAGCCGGAGAAAAGATCGCTGCTGAAGAGAACAGAACTCTCTTCTTTGATGATCTAAACTCCGAACCATGGTACGGCATGAAATAAAACTTTTCACCCTTATAAATAACTGACCTCTAAACTTTTAGACTTCTGAATCTTGTAATCTTACTATTCTGATTAGCTCCTATTGCATCTTATTATAGCTAGCGAAAGTTAGCTTAGCTAGCTAAATACTCATTAATAAAAAAATATGGCTTGACTCAAAATGCGACCTAATACTAATTGTTTCTTAGTTAGTAATTATACCTAAATAGGAAATATTATGCATTTAACTGAAAAGCAGATTAAAGGGAGATTGGATGATTTCCAGCAAGCAGCAAGGGAAGCAGGCATAAAAGTTACCCATCAAAGACTGTCAATATACCGGCTCTTAACAACAAGTGAAAATCATCCCAGTGCTGAAGAGATATATGCTAAATTGAAAAAGAAAATGCCGACCGTTTCTCTTGATACTGTTTACCGTACTTTATGGATGCTGGCTGATCTAGGTTTTATTAATACAGTCTCTCAAGATAGGGGAAGCATCCGTTTTGATGGCAAGACAGATCATCATCATCACTTTTATTGTATTCGTTGTCGTATACTCAGAGACTTTACCAACAAAGAGTTGAGTAAGCTAAAAATCCCTAAAGAAGCCAAAGAATATGGCGAAACAATCTCATTACAAGTCGAGGTTCAGGGTATTTGTGATAAATGTCATAAGAAAGAAAACAAATCACCAATAAATAAACAAAAAAGGAGTAAAACATGAAAGAAGAAAAACCGAAGCTGACTACTGTTGCCGGAGCACCGGTAGTAGATAATCAGAATGTAACAACCGCCGGACCAAGAGGTCCGATATTGATGCAGGATATGTGGTTACAGGAGAAGCTGGCTCATTTTGACCGGGAAGTAATCCCTGAACGACGTATGCATGCCAAAGGGTCAGGAGCTTTTGGGCATTTTACCGTGACCCATGATATCACTAAATACACCAAAGCCAAGATCTTTTCCGAGATTGGCAAGAAGACAGAGGTCTTTATGAGATTTTCTACTGTAGCCGGGGAAAGAGGTGCTGCCGATGCCGAGAGAGATATTCGCGGATTTGCCGTTAAATTCTATACCGAAGAAGGTAACTGGGATTTAGTGGGAAACAACACTCCGGTATTCTTTATCAGAGATCCGCTCAAGTTTCCGGATCTTAACCATGCTATTAAACGAGATCCCAGAACCAATATGCGCAGTGCTCGAAACAATTGGGATTTCTGGACAATGTTACCGGAAGCTATTCATCAAGTAACAATTACTATGAGTGATCGCGGTATTCCTTATTCATATCGTCATATGAATGGTTATGGCTGCCATACTTTCTCTATGTTCAATGAAAAGAATGAGAAGGTGTGGGTAAAATTCCATCTTAAAACCATGCAGGGAATTAAGAACATAACCGATCAGGAAGCTGAAGCTATTGTAGGTAAGGACAGAGAAAGCCATCAAAGAGATCTTTATGAGAGTATCGAACGTAAAGAGTTTCCACGATGGAAAATGTCTATTCAAATCATGACTGAAGAGCAGGCAGAGAATTGTCCGTTTAATCCCTTTGATATAACTAAGGTATGGCCACACGGTGACTATCCAATGATGGAAGTTGGTATTCTGGAGCTTAACCGTAATCCGGAGAACTATTTTGCAGATGTTGAACAGGCAGCTTTTACACCGGCAAATATCGTTCCGGGTATAGGATATTCCCCTGATCGACTATTGCAGGCACGCCTATTCTCTTATGGAGATGCTCAACGATATCGCCTTGGTGTTAATCATCATCAAATACCGGTCAACAGACCGAAGTGTCCTTTCCATAGCTATCACCGGGATGGACAGATGCGAGTTGACGGCAATCAAGGAAGCAGACTGGGATATGAACCAAACAGCTATGGTGAATGGCAGGATCAACCAGAATTTACAGAACCACCAATGAAACTACATAGAGATGCCTATCATTACGATCATCGTGAAGATGAGGATTATTACTCTCAACCTCGGGCTCTTTATCGATTGATGACACCGGAACAGCAACAAGTTCTCTATGAAAACACCGCCCGTAATATGGGAGATGCTCCGAAACATGTCAAAACAAGACATATCCGCAATTGTCATAAGGTAGATCCTCCTTACGGTGAAGGTGTCGCCAAAGCATTGGGAATCTCTTTAGAAGAAGCTTTAAACGAGAGTTAAAAAAAAATTGATCAAAACCGATAGGAGATAATCTTATGAGTATAAATGACAAGCAACCTTTCGTAACTACACAAAAAAGTATAGTTACGAGGAAACTCAAAAATTCCGGCAAGAAAGTCCAGAGGATTATCTTTATTACTATTGGTTTGATATCTTTAACCTTGGGAGTGGTTGGTATTATTCTGCCTTTATTACCAACCACCCCATTTCTTCTACTATCGGCAGCGCTCTTTGCTAATGCATCTCCGAAACTTTATAATTGGTTGCATACCAATCCGATTTTCGGAGAATATTTGCGAAGATATCGGAATAAAGAGGGTATTCCCTTAGAATTGAAAATAGGGGTGCTATCAGTACTCTGGATTACTCTGGCTAGTTCGGCATTTCTTGCCGTCTCACCGGAAAGATGGTATGTAAGAATCGTTCTGCTCTTAATAGGTCTTGGAGTGACAATCCATATTCTGAAAATCAAGACGCAAGAAAAACAAAAAGAGAGTCGGGAGGTAGTTACAGAATAATAGTCTGTTTTATTTCATCTTATCACCCCCCATATTTGTAGGGATATTCATTTCTTTCTTTTTTAAAGCATGGGAACAACAAGAAATGAACACTTCATAATCCTTGACATTGAACGTCTAATCAAATGATTGTTCCAGAAATAGTCTCCAAAATAAGAGGTTAAATATGCATAACACAACAGAGATCATTAAATTGAAAAGAGAAAAGCTGCAGAAGATCATTGAAATGGGCATAAATCCCTACCACAACAGGGTAGAAAGAACCCATCAGATAAAAGAGTTGCAGCAAAAGAGAGAAAATCTACTGCAATCTCAGGAAGAGATTACTATTGCAGGTCGTTTAACTGCTTTACGTCGTCACGGAAAGATTGGCTTTGCTAATATCGAGGATATGAGTGGCAAGATACAACTCTATGTCCGCCTTGATACTATTGGAGAAGCTGATTATGAGATATACAAACACTGTGACTTAGGAGACTTTATTCAGACTCGCGGAGTGGCAATAATAACAGAAAGAGGTGAATACTCTCTAAAATGTTTGACCTTAAAACTCTTGTCGAAGAATCTCAGACCTATACCTACAGTTAAAGAGAAGGTTATAGATGGTAAAACTGTCCGCTATGATGAGTTTTCAGATATTGAGCTGCGTTATCGCAAGAGATATCTCGACTTGCTGCTCAATCCGGATAATAAAGCGACTTTTATAACAAGAGCGAATATCATCCGTTTTATGCGCGAATATCTCGATAACCATGATTTTATCGAAGTGGAGACGCCTGTGCTACAGCCACTCTATGGTGGTGCTTATGCCCGTCCTTTTATTACTCATCACAATACTCTCGATATCGACCTCTATCTGAGAATAGCAACCGAACTCTATCTGAAAAGATTAATCATTGGTGGCTTTGAGAAAGTATATGAGATCGGCAAAGATTTTCGTAATGAAGGGATGGATAGAAATCATAATCCCGAATTTACTATGTTGGAGGTCTATCAGTCCTATGCTGACTATCATACAATGATGGATCTTACAGAAGATATGATCACTACGATTGCGAAAAAGTTATTTAACTCAACAAGCTTCCAATATGACAATCACACCATTTCATTACAGAAACCGTGGGCGAGAGGGAGTATGATTGACCTGATCAAGAAAGAGACCGGTTTGGATACTTCCGATTGTGATCTGGCAAAGCTAACTTCCTTCTTTAAAGAGCATAATCTGGAGATACCAGAGAAAGCCACCGCAGGTGAATTAATAATTGAACTATTTGAGATTTATATAGAGAAGAATTTGATCCAACCGACATTTATTATAGACTTCCCAAAAGAGGTTTCACCATTAGCAAAGAGTCGTGTTGACAATCCACACTTTGTGGAAAGGTTCGAACTCTTCATAGCCGGTCATGAATTGGGAAATGCCTTCACCGAGCTCAATGACCCTATAGAACAAGAAAGACGACTACAGAAGCAAGCAGCTATGAGGGAAGCCGGTGATATGGAAGCAGCTCCTTTTGATGAGGATTTTCTGGAAGCTATGGAGTATGGTATGCCGCCAACAGGTGGTTTGGGTATTGGTGTTGACCGGCTTTGTATGCTTTTTACCAATAATTCGTCAATAAAAGAGGTAATTCTCTTTCCTCAAATGAAACCTGAGCATCATATTTAAGGGTTCTTAAAACCAGATGGATTACATACTGATCAAGAAGTTTCTTTGCGGAAAGAACCGCTTTTTTCCCAAAACTTCACATATCTTTACTCTTGTAGGGATTACGATCGGAGTTACTGCTCTACTTATTGTATCAACTGTGATGAATGGTTTTGAGCAGGATATGATGAACCGGATCATTGGCTCTAAAGCGGAAATCCGTGTTATCAGTGCCGACAGAAGCCCAATTAGTGAATACGAATCGCTGGTCTCCGATATCGAAAACCACCCTTCTATGGTTGCTGTATCCCCTGTGGTTAATAAAGAATTATTAGCACATAAGGGACAGGCAACTACCGTGATAAATGCTTTCGGTATCGATTATGAAAAACATAATGAATTGATCTCTCTTGAACAACAGATCAGATTAGGTAAACCAGACATTAAAGAGTTCGAAGAGAACGGAATAATCATTGGACTCGACCTTTCTCTTCTACTTAGTGCTACTATTGGTGAATATATACAGCTCTCATCTCCGGTGGACAGGGCACCTTCACCTTTTGGTTTACTGCCGAGAATGAAGCGATTCAGAGTGATGGGAATCTTTGTTTCCGATATGCCGGAATTCGATAAAACTTATGCTTACATCTCGCTCAATAATGCCCGATTTTTTTCTGATATTGGTGATGCGGTAACACTGCTGCAGGTTAAGACCGTCAATCCTAAAAATTCGACAAGATATGCTTCTTCTTTGCAGAGAATAGTTGATAGGAAGTATTTGGTTGAAGATTGGAGTCAGTTTGATGCTAATCTCTTTCAAGCAATGCAATTAGAAAAAGCAGTGATGTTTACAGTATTGGCTTTGATGTTGATCATTTCCGGTTTCAATATGGCAGGTAATTCACTTAAAACTGTAGCAGAGAAAAAGACAGAGATCGGCATATTGAAGGCACTCGGTATGAAATCAGGCCGGATAAATCGCTTTTTTATCGGCATTAATCTATTGCTGGGATTCATTGGTATTTTTTTAGGTGGTTTTATATCGCTCGCTTTCATTTATGTACAAGAAAACTATCAGTTTATACAAATACCTGTTCCCGGTTTTCCTATGCAGTGGCTGCCGGTAGTCATGAAGAGTAGCGATTTTCTTGTCGTGCCAAGTATAGTGATAATTATTTGCCTTTTAGCAACAATAATTGCTTTACAAAAAATCAAAGAAATTGAACCTATTCGAATAATAAGGGAATTAGAATAAATTGATCATTATTCTTTCTACGGCTTGTTAGTAAGCTTAATAAAGTCTTTTTAGCATAATAATTAAGAGGAATAAATGTTTACAAAAGGATATTTCAGAGGGTTAAAGGATGGAACAGAATAATCGTATTCCCCGTTCTTTACCGGTAATACATCTCAACAACACGGTAATGTTTCCCTATTTAATGATCCCTTTGGTCGTCTCTGAAGAATCGTTAAAAAAGGTGATCGATTATGCCCTCTCCAATGATAAATTGTTAGGATTCTTCTTAACCCGCGAAATTGAAGATAAAAGGGATGAAGTTGAAATATATGAATACGGTTCTGCTGTTTCTATATTGAGAATGTTGCGAAATCAAGACGGTTCTATTAGTCTTCTCTTGCAAGGTGTATCAAGGATCCGCATAGATAGAATTACTCAAAAAGAACCCTTCATGATGGTTGAGGTTGAGACCATACCGGAGATTTTGGAAGAATCTCCTAAGATAACAGCGCTGCGTAATATTGCAACAGAACTTGTCGAGAAGATCATTAGTGAGTCATCCGATCTCAATAAAGAGATCATCCTTGGTTTGAAGAATATAAAACAAGCCGGGCGTGTGGCAGATATTATTGCCGGCAATATTCCATTGGAAGTAAAGCAAAAACAAGCCGTTTTAGAAGCTGTAGATCTGGTAAGAAGATATGAGCGATTAAACAAGTATCTTGCTGAGCTAATCAAGCAGATGCGGTTGGAAAATACTATCCGCAGTAATATTCAACTGGAAATGGATGAGGATCAAAGACGGTACTATCTCAAAGAACAGCTTGCTGCTATAAAAAAAGAACTCGGCGAAACAGACGAAGCTAATATGGAGATAGAGAATTGGACGACAAAGATCGCAACTGCTGATCTGCCCGATTATGTGGAAAAGGAAGCTTTTGAGGAATTAGACCGCTTAGCAATGATGTCTCCGGCTTCTGCGGAGTATAATGTTATCCGTAGCTATCTGGAATGGCTGGTTAACTTACCTTGGCGAAAACAGACAAAAGACCGTCTGAATCTGCAAAAAATTGAAGAGATTCTGGAAACTGATCATTATGGCCTTCCCAAGATAAAAGAAAGAATAATTGAGTATATCGCGGTTAAGAAACTCAATAAAAAACTAAAAGGTCCGATACTCTGCTTCGTTGGTCCTCCGGGTGTTGGAAAAACATCTTTTGGAAAATCGATAGCGAGAGCTCTCAAACGAAGATTTATACGCCTCTCTCTAGGTGGCATTCATGATGAGGCGGAGATTAGAGGACATCGCAGAACATATATCGGAGCTATGCCGGGTAAGATCCTTAATGAGATTAAACGCGCCGGAACAGCTAACCCGCTCTTCATGCTTGATGAAATTGATAAGATTGGTCGTGACTTTCGGGGTGACCCTGCATCTGCCCTGTTAGAAGTACTCGATCCGGAACAAAACAACGAGTTTATCGATAACTATATCAACCTGAAATTCGATCTATCGGAAGTTATTTTCATAACTACAGCTAATATTCTCGATACAATTCCTCCTGCTCTTAGAGACAGAATGGAAATATTGGAGTTCTCCAGTTATGTTGAAGAGGAGAAGATCCATATAGCCCGCAAATACCTCGTTCCAAAAGAAGCACAGAACAATGGACTGACCGGGAAGAATGTTCGCTTTCAGGATTCTGCTCTCAAGGAGATAATCAGGTATTACGTCAGAGAAGCCGGGGTGAGAAACTTGCAGAGAATGATCGCTTCGATTATGAGAAAAATTGCCAGAAAGATTGCTACCGGAAATACAAAACTACATATAATTACCGATAAGAATGTTAAGGAATTTCTCGGTAGAAGAAAATTCTCTATGGAATTAGCAAATAAAAAACCGGAGATTGGAGTGGTTACGGGACTTGCTTGGACTCCTTATGGTGGAGAAATTCTCTTTTGTGAAGCAACTGCTATGCCGGGCAAAGGGGAACTCTCGTTAACCGGTCTTCTGGGTGAAGTAATGAAAGAATCGGCTAAATTGGCTTTTAGTTATATAAAGAGCAATTATCAAACATTTGGGATCGATATAGATAGATTCAAAAAATCTGATTTTCATATCCACTTACCTGCAGGTGCGATACCGAAAGATGGTCCCTCTGCCGGAGTTACTCTTACTACAGCTATTGTTTCTCTGGTTACAGGTAAGAAAGTTAAACCAAACATTGCTATGACTGGTGAGCTAACACTAAAAGGGAAGATACTGGCAATTGGCGGTGTGAAAGAAAAAATTTTAGCCGCAAAAAGAGCAGGAATCAAGAATGTTATTCTCCCCGAAGAGAATAGAGATACGTATGAAGATCTCGACGATGAGATTCGCCAAGATATGCAAATTCACTTTGTTAGGGAATATCCGGAAATCCTTGATCTGGTAATCCTAAACAAGTAGTATTAGTTCAATGGATGAAATTAGTAGAAATATCAGTATCTTGCTCAATGTAGAGAAAAGCTTTATCCCTAAAGCAGAATACGTGTTTCGTACTTTTGGTAAGATCCTCGGTTTGCAGCCCAATTTCTATTATGAATATACGTTGGAAGATATTCATGTCTATTATGGACCACCGGTTGAAGACAAAAGACCTATAGAGATCTATTACAATAAACAGGCAGCTGACTTTTTCAATAAGCAAAATAATTTCAGTGAAGAGATTCATTTCCTGAACTACAGAAACGAAAATATACCCTTTCTTTTCTCAAAACCGGGGCAATTATTCCTCTATACGGCTAAAAGCTTAGAAATTAAGAAAGATATCATCTCTTCTGCTTTCTTCTTCCTGAGTTGCTGGGAAGAATACACTCAGGGGAAAAATGATATTTGTCATCAAAACAAAAAAAAGAATGCTCCTAAAAAACAAGCTCAGCAATTAACCATTCAACGAACTTGGGACTTCGAAGACATACCTATAGTTGATAGATACTGTGATATTTTTCAGAAAGCTTTAGAAACAATGCTTCCGGGTTATCAAAGACAAATGAAGCTGCCTCATAATAAGGATTTTGCTGCTTCTGTCAGTCATTTAATAGCTGGGGATGATATTGAAAGAAATGATAGCTCAGAAAGGAAAAAGACTAAGAAGAAACAATCGATTGATTTGACTACTCAGAAGTTGATATCTACAACTCGCTTATTAAATCAAATAAAAAGAGAAAAGAATCTCAAATCAACACCGGAGTTTTTCCTTCCCATTGAATTACCTGGCAATTTGCATGAAAAGCAACTAAAAGATATTAACTCCCTTATTAGTCTTATTCTTTCTTCTGTATCAGATAAAACAATCGGAATTTTTGCGGACAAAGAGGTCACAACCGAGCAAATCAATGAATCATATTCGAAATATGTAGAACAGGGCTTTATTGTTCAGGGTTACTATCAAAATTGCTGGTGTCATCATTATCAACCTTTAATGAAGATTTTAGAAGAGACAGACATCAAGTATGATATATCAATAAGTTATTGCGATGTATTGGGTTATAGAGCAGGGATATCTTATCCATATTACCCTTATAATATCAAAGAGAATAAACCTTTTACAATACTGGAGATACCACAAGTTATTAATAATACTCTTTTTACGAGCATTCCCCGATCAAAAAGGTTTATTAAGAACCATATTAAATACTTGATTGACGATGCAACTCTATATAAAACTCACTTTGGTATAATCTGGAATCATTCGCAAATATCACCATTAAACGATTTGAATTTTGATTATTATTTAAGATTATTGAAGTTAGTACTGAAAAGAAATGCCTGGTTAAGCTCTCCTCATGATATTTATTATCATTGGATGGACAGGTAAAACTTTTTTATAAATAAACTATTACGGAGTTTTGTTATGTTACTATCAGAGAACGCTAAAGTCGTACTGGAAAAGAGATATTTTAAGAAAGATGAGAGTGGTGCAATCATTGAAAATTGGTCACAGCTTATAGAAAGAGTTGCCGGAAATATTAGTAAAGGGGATCCGGTTCTTTTCCGGAAGTTTTGTGCTTTGCTTGATTCTGGCGCGTTTTTACCTAATTCACCGACACTAATGAATGCGGGTAACGATCTACAACAGCTCTCTGCCTGTTTTGTACTACCTATTGAAGACAGTTTGGACAGTATTTTTAATTCCATTAAAAATGCAGCTTTGATACACAAAAGTGGGGGTGGTACCGGATTCAGTTTTAGCCGTTTACGAGAGACAAATTCTCGTGTTAAAACAACTAGTGGAGTTTCCAGTGGGCCTATTTCATTTCTCAGGGTCTTTAATGCTGCAACAGATGCTGTAAAGCAGGGTGGTACTCGTCGAGGTGCCAATATGGCTATTCTCAATATTGATCATCCACAAATTATTGAATTCATTACGGCAAAGAGTGACCCTAATGAGTTAACAAATTTCAATCTTAGTGTTGGTTTAACTGACTCTTTTATGGATGCTTTAAAAAATAAAGGTGAATTTCAATTAGTTTCACCCCATACACATCAAGTTATTGAAACAAAAAAGGCAGAAGTGGTCTTTGATCTGATAGTGGAAATGGCATATAAAAACGGCGAACCTGGTATAGTCTTTATTGATGTTATTAATCAACATAATCCTACTCCCCATATTGGAAAAATCGAGTCAACAAACCCATGTGGCGAACAACCTCTTCTGGCTAATGAGGCATGTAATCTCGGTTCTATAAATGTCCATAGTTTCTACGAAAATGGTAATTTCAACTGGGACAAACTTAGAGAGACTGTCTTCGATGCTGTTGAGTTTCTCGATTGTGTGATTGACCAATCGGAATTTCCTCTTCCTGAAATTGATAATATGGCAAGGCAAAATCGTAAAATCGGACTCGGAATAATGGGATACGCCGATTTGCTTTTTGAAATCGGATTACCATATAATAGTGATGCCTCAGTATCTTTTGCTGAAGAGTTAATGGAATTTATTGATTATCATGCTAAGTTGAAATCAATGTTGTTAGCAAAAGATAAAGGGGCATTCCCTAACTTCTCCAAAAGTATATATGATACTAAAAACCTTAAACGTCAAAAAAATAAGCTCGACTGGGAACAAATTATGGCTGATATTCAAGCTAACGGCATAAGAAATGCAACAGTAACAACTATTGCACCTACTGGTACAATTAGTATGATCTGTAATACATCCAGTGGTATTGAACCTCAATTTTCTCTTGTATATGTAAAAAATGTCATGGATGGAGAAAAACTGCTCTACGTTAACCCTGTGTTTGAAAAAAAGATGAAAGAGATCGGTATTTACTCTAAAGAATTGATGGAGCAAATTTCGGAAAACGGTTCTTTACTTAATGTTGCAGAAATCCCTGATGATGTAAAAAAAGTATTTATCACATCGCATGATATCTCTCCTGAATGGCATATAAAAATGCAGGCTGCCTTCCAAAAATATACCGACAATGCTGTATCTAAGACTATCAATTTCCCCCATACTGCTACTAAAGCAGATATTAAAAACAGTTTCCTACTAGCTTATGAACTCGGTTGTAAAGGGGTTACAGTCTATCGAGACGGAAGTAGGGCTAACCAGGTACTTAGTACTGGTAAAAAAACTTCTGTTACTTATGATCCGACCGATCAAAGAATTACTCCAAGAACAAGACCTGAAATAATGACAGGTTTGACCAGCAGAATAGAAACCGGTTGCGGACATCTGTATATAACAATTAATTCTGATGAAAATGGCGCTTTCGAAATCTTTACTCAAATGGGAAAAGTCGGTGGTTGCGCTTCTGCACAGTTGGAAGCTGTTGCCCGATTAGCTTCACTTTGCCTACGTACAAATGTCAAAGTAGAATCACTGATTCATCAGCTAAGAGGTATTCGTTGTCCTTCTCCTATGTGGTATTGCGGAACTGTAGTATCCTCTTGTGCTGATGCCATTGCTAAGTCCTTAGAATCATATCTTAGTTTGTATAAGAAAGGTCAATTAAATGGTTTTTCTTCCTCTGATCCTGATGTCGTTCTCAGTTCAAACCCCAGTTCGAATCCTGAAAAGAAAGAAAAAAAGAGTATAGGAGGAGTTTGCCCTGATTGTGGAGGTACTGTCGAATTCAGTGAAGGATGTAAAAAGTGTCATCTCTGTGGTTGGTCTAAATGTTAAAATATAGATAAGATTTAATTACTTATTATTTTTCAAAAGCAGGATCCATCCGGGATCCTGCTTTCCTTTTCAGTACAATGATCTTATTCAATCTGAGTGATCGATCAATATTCGCCTTCTCACCCATTCACTCCCTCGTAGTTATCAACCTGAGTCTTCTGCACCAAAATGGCAGGCATCATTGAGGGAGTACTCCATTTTGGCGAAGGGTGTATCGAAGGATACTGTATTGTGTCGAATAGTAACTAAGAACCAGATATGTATTTGATTGTTTTGATAAAAAAAAGAGGCATTCATTCTGGCGGCGACCTACTCTCCCACACAGTTGCCCGTGCAGTACCATCGGCGATAGTGAGCTTAACTGCTGTGTTCGGGATGGGAACAGGTGTGACCTCACTTCCATTACCACCAGAATGAATGCCTCATACTTGATTATTGTGAAACTAAGAGATAAGAGAAAAAAGGCACGAAGACAATCGAGCGATTAGTATCACTTGGCTGAACACATTACTGTGCTTACACCTGTGACCTATCTACGTTGTAGTCTACAACGACTCTTCAGGGAAATCTATTTTGGGGACGGCTTCCCGCTTAGATGCTTTCAGCGGTTATCCTGACCGAACATAGCTACTCGGCAATGCAACTGGCGTCACAACCGATACACCAGAGGTTCGTCCACACCGGTCCTCTCGTACTAGATGTAGTCCCCCTCAAATTTCCTGCTCCCACGAAGGATAGGGACCGAACTGTCTCACGACGTTCTGAACCCAGCTCGCGTAACTCTTTAATCGGCGAACAGCCGAACCCTTGGGACCTTCTTCAGCCCCAGGATGAGTTGAGCCGACATCGAG